>JBBQYZ010000020.1:0-13286 GCA_038208205.1 Gemmatimonadales bacterium
TGGTGCGCCGTTACCGCACCAACTAGCTGATAGGCCGCGAGCCCCTCTCCGTGCCCCGGAGGTTTCTTCACCCAGGGACTCCCCCGGATGACCGTATGCGGTATTACCCGGGCGTTAGCCCGGCTATCCCCCACACAGAGGTAGGTTGCTCACGTGTTACGCACCCGTTCGCCGGTTGCCCATTGCTGAGCCCCCGTGACTTGCATGTGTTAAGCACGCCGCCAGCGTTCGTCCTGAGCCAGGATCAAACTCTCCAAGAGATTTTGATGATTAGCTCTATAATCCGAACTGCTGTCTCACGCTGTCGCATGAGACAGCGCGTCCGAATCATTGAATATGTTCAGGTATTTGAACTCGCTCCTCGGCCCCTGAAGACCGTGAGCTACTACGAGTTCGCCTCGCACATTCTGATTCCACTCTCGATTGTCAAACAGCGTACTCTATTTGCTTGCTGTCACGTTTCCATGGCAGCCTTGAATTATATCTTTATTTCCGCACGACGTCAAGGGCGGACGACCTCACCATCCTCAACTTCCGTCAAGGGCCGCAGTGATACCACGTAGTCCTCCATCGGTTCCCAACCGCGCCAACCAATCGGCGTCGCATCAAAAAACCGCCTCACCTGCCAGACTCCCGAGAGAGCCTTGCATGGTAGGCCACGCAGCAGTCACTCACAAGGGGGCGCTGCGCTTTTCTTTCCTGCCGTTCGCAATACCAGAAACGAGAGCGGGGAGTCGGTCCGTCGCGGCTCCCACGAGTGCGCCCTCTCGGAATCGAACCGAGAACCTACTGATTAAGAGTCAGTTGCTCTAACCAATTGAGCTAAGGGCGCTCGACCTGCAATCCTTCACGTGGCGCGCCAGGAGGGAATCGAACCCCCGACCCACAGCTGAGAAGGCTGTTGCTCTATCCAACTGAGCTACTGGCGCTTCGTTCGCGACAGGCACGCTCAATCAGGCGAGCTCCTGCCAGGTCGGGGCGCCCGGATTTGAACCGGGGACCTCCTGCTCCCAAAGCAGGCGCGATACCAGGCTACGCTACGCCCCGCATGAGAACCCAACAATAGCGATGGAGTGGACGAGGGTCAACTGCACGACAAGCGCGGCCGGCCTGCCGAGCAACGGCGGGTTATTCGGTCCTACGCAGTTGACGCAGCAAGGCGCGAAAGGCGCGCGCGCGATGGCTGACGCGTTGTTTCACCGCCGGTCCAGCGGACCCGAACGTCATCCCGAGCTCGTCCGCATGAAAGTACGAATCGTAACCGAATCCTTCAGTGCCTGAACCTGCGCCGGCGATCGTCCCGGCGGTTTCGCCGCGCACGACCAGCGATTCTCCGAATCCACGCCAGGCCGCAGCACAGACGAATCGCGCCCGCCGATCCACGATCCCGTCTAGTCGCCGCAACAGGAGCGCATTGTTCGCCGCATCGAGCGCGCCCCCACGAAGCTCCGCTCGGCCACTCCATCGACGGCTGCGCACCCCCGGCTCGCCGTCGAGGGCTAACACCTCGAGCCCCGAATCATCGGCGACGACGGGAAGGCCACCGACACGGGCCTCGAAGTAGGCGGCCTTCGCCACGGCGTTCTCCTCGAAGGTCTGATGGCACTCGATCGCCGCTTCCTCAGTACTCTCGGGCAGGCCGGCCTCGTCCAAGTCGATGATGTCGATGCTCGCCTCGGCGAAGAGCGGGCGCAGCTCGCGGAGCTTGCCGGCATTGCGCGTCGCCACCACCCACGGTGAGCGCATCTCAACCGATACCGAGCACCGAACGCTGCGCGGCGTCGAGCTGCCGCAGGCCGGCAGTGGCGAGATCGAGCAGCCGGTCCAGCTCGTGACGGTCGAAGGTGCCGTGCTCCCCCGTCCCCTGCACCTCGACGAAACCGCCCTCACTGCTCATCACGACATTCATGTCGACACCGGCCACCACGTCCTCGATGTACTCGAGGTCGAGTCGCGCCTGACCCGCGATCATCCCGACGCTGACACCGGCCACTCGGCGGCGCACCGGCGAGCGCTTCAGCTTTCCCTGCGCGACCATCCACTCGAACGCGTCAACGACAGCGACAGCCGCGCCCGTGATGGCCGCCGTACGGGTGCCGCCATCCGCCTGCAGCACGTCACAATCGATCTTGAGAGTGAATTCGCCCCACGCGAAATCGTCCAGCATGGCGCGAATGCTCCGGCCAATGAGCCGTTGGATCTCCTGCGTCCGCCCGCCGACCTGCCCGCGTTCGCGCGAAACGCGTGACTTGGTGGCACGAGGGAGCATGGCATACTCCGCGGTCAACCATCCTTCCCCGCGACCGCGCCGCCATCCCGGAACACCGTCCTCGACGGAGACTGTGCAGAGAACCCGCGTCGCTCCGAACGCGACGAGACAAGAGCCCTCGGCATAGGGAGCCACCTCCCGCTCGAGCGTGACGGGACGGAGGGCGTCGGCGGCACGCCCGGCGCGAACGGGATCAGTCGAATGATGTGCCACGGAGCTTGTGGATGATGGTGGTAGTCGATTGACCCGGAGTGAGCGGGATGACGCGCACATCGCCACCCCAGCTGCGCACCGCGGCTGCGCCGACGATGGTCGCTTCGCGATAATCGCCGCCCTTGACGAGAATGTCGGGGCGAAGCGCGGTCACGAGCTCGAGCGGGGTGTCCTGCTCGAAGACGACGACGCAGTCCACCATCTCGAAGGCGGCAAGCACGTAGGCCCGCTCGGCCTCAGCGCGCACTGGACGCTCGGGCCCCTTCAGGCGCCGCACCGATGCATCGCTGTTCACCGCGACGACGAGATGCTCACCGGCACGACGGGCGCCTAGTAGCACGTCGACGTGTCCGGGATGCAGCAGATCGAACACGCCGTTGGTGAACACAACCCGGCCCGTGCAGCGTTCGCGCCAGCGATACGCCGCGGACCAGTCGCGCACCTTATCGGCTGGGTCGCGCGGGAAGTCGTCGGGGCTCAGAAGATTCCCGAGGCGTGCGGATTGAGCCTAACCTCGCGCACGGTCAGAGGCAGCTCAATCTGCTCGTAGTATTCGGACTCGATCTCGATCGCGTGGCCGGAGCGCTGCAGTGTCACTCGTCCAGCCGCCTCGGGGAGGCCGAGCGAATCCGCCTGCGCGCGCAGGTGTCGCAAGATGGCGGCGTCGGAATTATGCGCGGCGAAGCGAACCTCCTGCCGCATCGCATCCTGATACTGGTAGAAGCGGAAGTAGACCTCGCCAGCGTTGATCCCGAAGTATACGACGACGGCGAGAAGCAACAACGAGAAAAGGCAACCGAGCGTGCTGCGGCCCCGGCGGAGGGTCACCATTGCGATTGGGCCCCCTCGACCAAGTCGTTGACGATGCGTCGGATCGCCTCACGGCGCCCTCCTGGCTCATCGCGTTCCGCATACGTGCCTTCAGCGCGCAATCCCTTCCGCTCGAAAATGGTCTTCCCCGTCGTCTGGTCGACGATCTGAACGTCGAGTGTGATCTGCAGGCTGCGCTGGGTCGCGACCGCCACTCGCTGGTCGGCGGAGTAGCCCACGGGGACGTCCACGTCGTACTGGCGAATGACTCCTCGCACCACGGCGTCGGCACGATCCTGGGGCGCGTCGCGCACGCCAAGACGCGGCTGGAAATCGCGACGCATGGCGTCGAAAAGCTCGCGCTGCAGGTCAGGCGATGGAGTCTCGTTGTCGAAAGGGACCACGGCCAGTGTGCGGATGTGCGACGGCAGCCCGCCTCCGACGAAGCCGTAGCGGGTGAGACACGCCGTGACTGCGAAGAGGAGGAGCGGGAACAGCTTATAGACGCCAGATCGCGGGATCGAACGAAGGAACGGCATCGGAGCTCTGAATGACCAGCGAGAGAGTGCGGCGCGAGGCTTCGCTGCGGTACGTCACCGCGCCGTTGGCGCCGCGCTCGACCCATTCCTGCAGACGGCCTCCCTCGACTCGCTCGAGACGGGTGAGGGTATCGCCCCGGAAGGTCGCGCGCCAATGGAGAGGTGCCCCAATGTCGGCCCGAACGACGCCGCCGTCAACGCGCACGACGGTATCGCGCTCCGCTGGAAGATCGAGCCGGCCCAGCGCGGCCCAGAGCAGAGGGCGCGGCGGCACCAACCGCCGCGCAATGTCCGGTCCGGGCACCTGCAGGGAATCGCCGATCAATACCGCCGCTCCGCCACCGAATCCGCCACCGAGAAAAAAATCCATCCGAACGCTGTCGGGTGAAGCGATACGGGCGACGCCATCACCACGTGCGTTGATGTCCCCGTCGTGCAACTCCCACTTGAAGACGATCTTTCGGCGGCCCCCGGCCAGGTCCCCGCGCGGAAGGCTGAGCACCGGCGCAGGCGAACCGGGGAGTGCCGCGACGCGCGGCGGCGCGCAGCCCGCAACGAGGGCGAGGCAGAGGCAGCCGATCGTCGAGACTCTAGCGAATAGTGACACGAACGATTCGATCTCCTTGAACAATGCGGTCCAGCACCTCTCCCCCGGCGATCAGCCGTCCGAAGACAGTATAGCCTCCATCGAGGTGCGGCTGCGCACTGTGGGTCACGAAGAACTGACTCCCCCCGGTGTGCGGACCGGATAGCGCCATGCCCACTACACCCCGAGCATAGCGTAGTCGATTGAGCTCGTCGCGAATGGCATACCCGGGGCCCCCGCTGCCGTCCCCGCGTGGATCTCCTGCCTGAACGACAAAGTTCGGGACGACACGATGAAAACGCTGTCCGTCGAAGTAGCCTCGTTCGGCGAGCGACACGAAGTTGTGCACGGTGAGGGGCGCATCCGACGGTGCCAGCCGCAGCTCCAGCGTCCCGCGTGCAGTCTCGATGCGCGCGACGGGCGAACGCCGCACCATCTCACGCGCCCGGTCTTCGTACCACGCAAGGTCGCGAGGCGTTCCACCGCTGTCGCGCCAGGCCGAGAAGCGAGATATCCGAGCGGCGGCAACTCGTTCGAGGGGCTGTTCGGGACGCGCGATGGCCGCGAGCCGTTGATGAACGGAATCCGGGAGGACGCCTCGGTTGTGCGTCAGGGCGGAGTCGGCGAGCTGCCAGAAAGCGAGACGCGCGTCGATGTCTCCATCCGTGAGCGCGACATCGTACGAGGTGAGCGCGGCGGCAAGGTCGTCGCTCGTGGCTCCGGACGCGAGACCGGTGAGCGCCGCGGCGCGCACGCCGACGTCGGCGTCGCGTAATGCATCGCGCAGCAGCCCTTTCGCGGCGAAACGGGTCGTCGCGCTATCCGCCAGCGTCGCAATCGCGCCAGTGGTCATCGCTCGCACGCGGCCATCCCGGTCAAGCATCCATGGTCGCAGGCGCTCCAGTGCCGTCGTCGCTTGACCGCGCGAGTCGAGCTGCGCAACCGCGGCACGGCGATTCCACTCACTGCTGCCTCGCCACGTTCGCTCGCCAGCCACGTGTGCGCCCGCCCGCGCGGCGCCGTCCGCGACGGCCTCCTGCACCGCGAACGCCGTATCGGCGTCGAAGGCGCGCATCCAAAAGCCGGCAGTGGAATCGCCGACCAGCGTCAGCGACTGCGCCGCCGCGAGACGTACACCGGCGTCGGCGTCGCGCAACGCCATGACGACCGAGGCGCGCCACGATGCCCCGTACGTCGCGCCGGATCGGACCGCGTTGATGCGAACTCGCGCATCGGGATCGCGTACCAGTCGCGTCAGCGCCCGCTGCGCCTCGGTCGCCAGCGAATCGCCGGCCGCAGGACGCGCCAGCCCACGGGCCACCTGCTCGCGCAGCTCGCTAGCCGGAGCCGATGACGCAGCCAGCAACGCGCGGACACCGGCGGCGCTGCGCACGCGGGCGAGGACGTATGCGGCCCGCCAGGCGAGCCCCGTATCCACCGACGCCACGAAGCGCACGACGGCCGCGGCGGGCACGGGACGAAGCCGCGCCGCGGCGAGCAGGAGCGCGCCGCGGGTCGCCGATGGCAGGCCACTGTCAGTGAGCGCCGACACGATTGCCTCACGCCCGGAGGCGCCCGTCTCGCCGAGCAGCCACGCTGCCTCGACGGCGACGGCGCCATGACGGCGTAGCGCGGTGGACGCGAGCGCCACCGATGCGCTGTCCTTGAGAAGGCCGAGCGCGAACAGCGCAGTGGCCGCGACGCCGGAGTCGGCGTCAGTGGCGAGCCGTCGGATCACGGCGAGGTGCGAGCGGGCGGTCAGTCGTCCGATCGTCAGCGCCGCGGCCCGACGGGCGCCCCCGTCGGTCGAGACGGCGAGTGAATCCACGAAGGCGGGTTCGTCGCGCCGGGTGTCCTCGATCCGGAGTAGGCGAGCCTGCCACCGGGTGCCCTGGTCGCGAGGGGCACGAACGGCAGTACCCGCCGTGCCGGCGCAGGCGGCCGTCGCGGCGAGCACGAGCCACACGTCGCTATTCGATAGCTTCGAGCGCAGCCCGGAAGTGTTGCGGAATGGCGGTGAGGCGGCCGGAGGGGTCGATCGAGACGAGGGAGGTGTGTGCGGTAGCGAGTCGGATGCCGGATTCCGCATTCGATATGACGTAGTCGAAGGTGACGACGCGCGATCGCACGCCAGTGAGGATCGTCTCGACGCGTACCAGCTCGTCGAACCGGGCGGGCGCGAGATACCGCACCGACGCCTCGGCGACGGCGAGCGCCGTTCCCTCGGCCTCGAGCAGGGCGTAGCTCCGACCGTGTGCACGCAGGAACTCGACGCGACCCACCTCACACCAGACGAGATAGTTCGCGTAGTACACGACGCCCATGCGGTCGGTTTCGGCGTACCTGACGCGGAGCTCGGTGGCGTGGGGGCGCGACATCAGGGAGAAGGGCGCATCAGCGCCGAATCAAGATCGGGATGCACATCGCGCGCGAAGTTGCCCCTGCGGACGTCGTTTGTAAAGCGTGACCGCGCGTGATAGACTCCCGCCGTGCTCGACTCTCCCTGCTACGTCATTTCGGACGTTCATCTCGGCCACGCCTCGCCCGATGTCGAGCGGTCGCTACTCGGATTCCTGCGCGCACTTCCCGGACGCGCGGGCTCGCTGCTGATCAACGGAGACCTGTTCGAATTCTGGTTCGAATGGCGCACGGTCGTGCCGCGCAGCGGAGTGCGCGTGCTGGCCGCGCTGATGGACCTGCGCGATGCCGGCGTGCCGATGACGATGATCGCGGGTAACCACGACTGCTGGGGCGGAGACGTACTGCGAGAGGCCGGGGTCGAGTTCATGACTGGCGCCTGGAGCGGGCCATTAGGCGGCTGGGCAGCTCGAGTCGAGCACGGTGACGGGCTTCGTGAACGGGAGGACCGCGGCTACCGGGCCTTGCGTCGCGTCCTGCGCAATCCGCTCGCGGTTCGTGCGTTCCGACTGTTGCACCCCGACCTCGCCACACGCCTGGCGCTCGGAAGTGCGCAAACGAGCCGCAGCTATCAGCCGCGCGACGCGGGACGTGGCTTGCGCGCGGTTGCCGCCTCCCGGCTCGCCGTGGAGCCCTCGTTGGAGCTCCTGATCTATGCCCACTCCCACGTCGCCACACTGGAACGCATGTCGAGCGGAAACGTGTATGCGAACGCCGGCAGCTGGCTCGATGCGCCAACGTATCTCGTCGCCACTCCGGCACGGATCACGCTGCGCGAGTGGCGAGGCTCAGCCGAAAGTCCGGATCTCCACGCACTCGATCGTCTCGCCGAAAAAGCGCTGCCCTAAGGCAAGAAACTGCTGTGGGTCGTCCGAGGCGATGAAGCGATAGCTTCCCTCCCCTGCTGGCGCCGAGAGGTCGTGCTCGGCGAGCATGCGCCGAGCGTCCGCGGCCGTCTCCTCGGCGCTATCGATCAGCCGGACTCGGGGACCGACCACGTCTGCGATGAGGGGCTTGAGCAGCGGATAGTGCGTACACCCGAGGACGAGGGTATCCACCTCGTCGTGCAGAAAGGGCGCGAGATACTCCCGCGTGATCGCCCGCGTTGCGTCGTGGGTCGTCCAGCCTTCCTCGACGAGCGGGACCAGCAGGGGACAGGCGCGGGCCGTCACCCGAGCGTCAGGCGCCTTCGAATGAATGGCGCGCACGTACGCACCCGACTTGATCGTACCGGCTGTCGCGATGACCCCGATGCGGCCCGAGCGACTCGCGGCGACGGCCGCGCGTGCTCCTGGATCGACGACGCCGATGACCGGGACGTCGAGCTCCTCGCGCAACGCAGGCAGCGCGTGGGCAGTGGCCGTGTTGCAGGCGACGACGATCGCCTTCACTCCCTGCTCGATGAGAAAGGCGGCGATCTCGCGGCTGTACCGGCGGACGGTCTCGGGCGACTTGGGGCCGTACGGCACGCGCGCCGTGTCCCCGAAGTAGACGAGACTCTCACTCGGAAGCGCGCGCATGATCGCGTGGGCGACGGTGAGCCCGCCGAGACCCGAATCAAAGACGCCGATGGGAGCAGCGCGTGTCCCGGTCACCATCGTAGGCGGGCGGCGAGCACCGTTCGACCGGTCGATTCGCGACGAAGTGAGACTTGAGAAGGGAGATCCCAGAGGTTCGCGCCGACGTAACCATCGGCCGCGGCGAAGAGATGGTTCGCGATCAGGAAGGCAATCCAGTCCTCCACATGCCCTCGGCGTATGCGGATCAGCGCGTCGCTGTACGGAGAGGCGCGAGTGATGGCACCGCCGTCCGGACCCGTGCCAACGACGATCAGTGAGTCAGTCCGGAGGCGGCGCGCCTCGTTGAGGTCGGCCTGCGACTCCCGCAGGAGCGCGATGCCGACTGCCTCGGAAAAGACGAACAGTGCGCCGGCGGTGGGGCGGCCGAGGATCGATTGCGCGTAGCCGGGAAGGACGAGTGAATAGGCGAAGGCACGCCGCGCGGAGATCGGCGGCTTCACGATGGCCCGGGTGGACGTGTCCACGGAGGGCCGCGCGGCGCCAGCACGTGCGCTGTCCGCGCGCTGCGCGTGCGCTGGCGGCCCGGCGTGCAGGAACACGACGAGGAGGACGGCGAGGATAGTGAGGCGCGAGCGCAGGATCAGGTCGTGTCGTCGTGGGTGGGGGAACGCGCGCTGGCGAGAGTGCATGGGAATCGAACCCACCAGACCCGACGAAGTCGGGTCACAGTCGTTTTGAAGACGACGGGAGCCACCAGGCACCATCCACTCCCAGTGATCACTCCAGCACCAGCAGCGCATTCCCGCGCGGCAGCACCGTCCCCACGACGGTGCTTTCCGCGACGGCCGAAAGATAGCGCTCGACCGCGTCGCCGGGGACGGCGACGAGGAGGCCGCCCGACGTCTGCGGGTCGAGCGCGAGCGCGATGTCGGCTGGCCGGGCGCGGGACAGGTCGGCGAGAGGCGTCACGAAGACCTCGTTCCGCTCGGCGCCGCCCGTGCGAATTCCCTCGCTCCAGAGCGTCCGTGCGCCAGGTAGCTCGGGCAGCGTCGACGCGGTGAAGTGCAGCGTGACACCGCTCGCACGGGCGATGTGCGAGCCATGGCCCAGCAGTCCGAACCCCGTCACGTCCGTAGCGCAGCGAACGCCGAGTGCGAGCGCGGCTCGACTCGCCGTCGCGTTGAGGGCACGCATAGTGGCGTGGAGTGCGGCGATCCCGCCGGCATCGAGGCGCGACTGCTTGGCCGCCGTGGCGAGCAGCCCGGTGCCGAGAGGCTTCGTGAGCACGAGCGTGTCCCCGACACGGGCAGCATCGTTGGTGAGGAGCCGGCGGGGGTCCGCCTGTCCGGTCACACTGAGCCCGAACTTCAATTCCTCATCGATGATCGAGTGTCCACCGACGAGGACCGCGCCTGCTTCGCGCACCTTGTCCTGTCCTCCTCGAAGGATGTCGGTGAGCACCGACAGCGGCAGCTTGCCGACGGGGAAGCCAACGATGGCGAGCGCGGTGAGCGGCTGGCCGCCCATCGCGTAGACGTCTGAGAGCGCGTTGGCGGCCGCGATCTGTCCGAACTCGTACGGGTCGTCGACGATCGGGGCGAAGAAGTCGACCGTCTGCACGAGAGCGAGATCGTCGCGCACGACGAAGACCCCCGCGTCGTCGAAGCTTTCGCGACCGACGAGCAATCGGGGATCGGCGTGGTGGGGCACGCCAGCTAGCGCTTCGGCCAGGTCACCCGGACCCAGTTTGGCGGCTCAGCCAGCGCAGCGCGCGAAGCTCGTCAGCCTGAAGAGCTCCGCGCGCGTATTGTTCGTCGACATATGGTCGGTGAGGAGTGGGGGTGCCCGCGCTCAGCGCGCGGTGGGAACGACGACTACCAGATCGATCTCGACGAGAACGCCGCGCGGGAGCCCTGACACCTGCACGGTGGACCGAGCAGGTCGCGCGTCGCCCATGACGCGCGCGTAGACCTCGTTGACACGCGGGAAGTCGTGCATGTCCATGAGGAAGACGGTCGCCTTGACGACGTCACCCCAGCCGGTGCCCGCCGAGCCGAGGATCGCGCCGAGATTCCGGAACACCTGCTCGGTCTGCGCGACTACGTCGCCGGCGACAACCTGGCCCGAGCCGGGATCGAGGGCAATCTGTCCGGCGGTAAACAGGAATCCGTTCGCGATCACGCCCTGCGAGTACGGTCCGATGGCGGCAGGCGCCTGATGGGTGTGGACGGTTTGCACGGGCAACGCGGTTCTCCTCGTCGGTGGATGCCGGGCAGAATGCCCTGCGGGTGCGGATACTAGCCTGCGTGCGTCACTCCGCCAGCCCAAACAGCCGTCTGGAGTTGGCAATCGTGGCGCGGCCGAGGGACGCGGGATCGGTTCCGCGAACGGCGGCGAGACGCGAGAGCGTGGCCGAGACCCACGCCGGTTCGTTCCGTTGCCCGCGACGCGGTACGGGGGCAAGATACGGCGCATCCGACTCGACCAGCAGCCGCTCGTCCGGAACGGCACGGACAACGTCGTCATCGGTCCAGCGCCTGAAGGTGACGATGCCGCTGAACGACACGTACCATCCGACGTCGAGCGCCGCCTCGGCGAGCGACACGTTGCCCGTGTAGCAGTGCAGGACGCCGAGGACACCGGCGCGCCCGGCCTCGACGACCATGGCCCGCGTGTCGGCCTCCGCCTCCCGTGTGTGCACGACCACGGGACGATTCAGCTCGCCCGCGAGCGCAAGCTGGGCAGCGAAGGCGGCGCGCTGTCTGTCGCTCGGAGCATGGTCATAGTGGGCATCGAGTCCGCACTCGCCGATCGCTACGGCGCCACGCGCGACCTCGGCCCGGATTGCCTCGAGGTCGCGCGTGGCGTCGAAGCCGGCGGCGTCGTGGGGGTGGATCCCCGCGGTGTGATAGCAGAATCCCGGAAAGCGACGGGCGAGCTCGCCAGCCCGGCGGGCCGCATCCACCGACTCGCCGATACACACCAGGGCAACCGCGCCCGACTCACGGGCCCGCTGGATCACCTCGTCACGGTCGACGTCGAAGGCCGGGTCGCCGAGGTGGGTATGGCTGTCGATGAAGCGGATCATGGATGCACGAACCGCCGCGCAGGGCGGCGGTTCATGATGATCATCGCGACGAGGTGGACATGCTAGCGAGCCGCAACGGGCGTGCGGGGTGCCGGGCGACTCGTGTCCGGCTGCGCGGCGCGGCCGGTGACGAGCTTGTCGGTCCTCGATCGCGGCCATCTGTGCTCGATCCAGAGCAGCGTCGGCCCGGCGATGTAGATGGAGCTGAAGGTCCCGGTGACGACGCCGAACAGCATGATCCACGAGAATGGCCGTATCACCTCGCCGGCGAACAGCAGGAGTGACAACGTTGCGGCGGCCACGGTGAAGTGCGTGAGCACCGAGCGTGGCAGCGTCTCGTTGATGGCCCGGTTCAGCACCTGGTAGAGCGATTCCTTGCGCTGCTTCTTGAGGTCTTCGCGAACACGATCAAAGATGATGATCGTGTCGTTGAGCGAGTAGCCGATCACGGTGAGGAGCGCGGCGACCACCGTCAGCGAGACTTCGAGCCGCATGATCGCGAGGAACGCCAGGGTGCTCAGCAGGTCGTGCGCGGTTGCGAGCACGGCGGCGACGCCGAAGCGCCATTCGAAGCGGATGGCGAGATAGACGAGGGTCACGAGGAACGACACGAGAATGGCGATCAACGCATTTCGGCTGAGCTCACTCCCGACTCGCGGCCCGACGATCTCGGTGCGGACGACGCGCATGTCGGCGGCTCCGAACTTCTGCTCGAGCGCAGTCTGGATGGAGCGTGCCGTATTCTCGACGGGGGCGGCCGCATCGTGACCGGCGGCGCGCACGGTGAACTCGCGCGTGCTGCCGAACTGCTGGATCTCGGAGTTGGCGAACCCCGCCGCGTCGACCGTGGAGCGGATCTGTCCGACGTCGGGTGGTTGCTTGAACTCGAGCTGCATCAGCGTGCCGCCCGTGAACTCGATGCTCCGGTTGATGCCGTGGACGCCGAGGTAGACGAGTCCGATGGTGATGAATGCGAGCGTAATGCCGACGGCAATACGCCAGGGCTTCACAAAGTCGTAGTTGGTGCCATGGAAGATGCGCAGCATGGGGGCTCTCTCAGATGCTCAAGGTCTGGGCCCCGCGCGAGCGGTTGAGCCACAGGAGGTAGAACGTCTTCACGACGAAGATCGCCGTGAACAGGGAGGCGACGATACCGGCGATCAGGGTGACGGCGAAACCCTTCACCGGGCCGGTGCCGAACTGGTAGAGCACGGCCGCGGTGAGAATCGTCGAGATGCTCGTATCGACGATCGCGCTGCGGGCGTGGTGAAACCCTTCCTCGATCGCGGTGCGCACGGTCTTACCCCGATCGAGCTCCTCACGGATGCGCTCGAAGATCAGAACGTTGGCGTCGACCGCGATGCCGATCGAGAGGACGAAGCCCGCGAGCCCCGGCACCGTGAGCACCGCGTCGAGACCGGCGAGCAGCGCAAGGGTGTAGAGGACATACAGGGCGAGTCCAGCGACGGCGAGCAGCCCGGAGAACCGGTAGTAGCCAAGCAGGACCACGACGACCAACACGATGGCGATGACGCCGGCAGTCATTGCCTTGTTGATCGAGTCGCGGCCGAGGCTCGGACCGATGTTGCGGACCTCAGCCACCTTCAGCGGCACGGGGAGCGCGCCGGCCTTGAGGACCAGCGCGAGATCCTGCGCGGCCTGCAGATCGCGGCCCTGCCCCATCGTAATCTGGCCGCGGGTGCCGATGGCGCTGTTGATCACGGGGGGCGAACCCATCACGACATTGTCGAGCACGATGGCCATGAAATCCTTGACATGCCGCGACGTTTCGCGCTGAAACCGCCGCCCACCTTCCTGGCTGAACTGGAATTCGACAATCGTT
>JBBQYZ010000021.1:0-13085 GCA_038208205.1 Gemmatimonadales bacterium
ATGAGCGACGCATGAGTGGCGCATGACGCAGCATCTGGTGAGCCGAGTGCTCGATCTGCTCGCTGGCCACACGCGGAGCGAGTCGATCGACGTGCTCGTCACCTGGGTGGGGGCGATCACCCTCTTCCGCTACCAGATCGCGCTGCGCCATCGCGGCGAGCGGAGCGCGCTCGAGCGGCGCACCGGCTTCCTCGTCAGCGCCCTCGCGCTGCATCTCGCGCTGCGCGGCTTCTCCTGGCTCCGGCCCGAGGTCCGCTGGCTCGGCGCCCTGATGCTCGTGCCGGCGGCGCTCGTGCCGCTCGCGATGACGCTGTTCGTGGAAGGGCTGCTGCGGCGCCACGTGCCGCACTGGATGAAGTGGGCCTCGGTCGTGCTCACGATCGCCGCCACCGGGACGGCGGTCACCCTCACCCTGCGGTCCGAGCAGGACGAGGCCGGGCTGCTCGTGCTGCTTGGAGCGATGCTGTTCACGATGGTCGTCCTCGCCACCCTGCTCGCGCGGCGCGATCGAGCGAGCCTCTCACGCAGCGAGAACGGGCTGGTGCGCGCGCTGCTCGTCGTCACCGTGCTCGCCATCCCGCTCGTCGCCAGCGACTTCCGCTTCATGTTCGGGTGGCCACCGGCGCGGATGGGGACGATCGTCGCCCTCCTCTTCTGCTACACGTTGCTGCGGCGCCCCCAGGAGCACGCGCAGCTTCGCCGCTGGGTGCTCGACGTCGCCCGGCTCCTCGTCCGCGCGGCAGTGGTCTGCCTCCTCCTGCTGCTTGCCCTGCGCGGCGCGCCGGCGGAGTTGCTGGTGCCGATCTCGGTCCTCGCCACCGCGCTCGTGCTCGCGGTCGCGATCGCCGACCGGCTCGCCGATGCGAGCGCCACCCGCGCCGACACGGCGCTGCTGCGCTGGCTCGCGCGGCCGGCGCCACGCACGCTGCGCGAGTTCGTCCGCGAGCTGCACCACCTTTCCATCACGGCGGACGCCCTGGTGCTCGACGCATCCGATCTTGGCCCCTACGACCATGATGCCCTCCGCGCCACGCTCTCCCTCGGACGGCCCGTCCACTCGAGGGCGCGCCTGCGGGAGGAGCGCGCTGCCGCTGGCGCGCGTGGGCGCGGCGCCGACGAGCTGACTGACCTGCTGGAGCGCACAGGGATGACGCACGTCGCGCTCCTCTCGGCCCATCCCGTCCACCTCTTGCTGGCCAACATCCCGGAGCTCCCCGGCAAGCGAGACGTGGAGCTCGGACTCGCTGCGGTGATGCGCCACGGCCAGCTCACGATCGCGCACGAGGCGCTCGCCGAACGCCATCGCATGGTGGGCGCATGATCGCGGTGGGCGCATGAGCCGCGACACGATCACCATCCGCGATGGCGACTTCGACGCCTTCTTCAACGTTCCCTTCCGCATCTATCCGGAGGAGTCGCTCTACGTCTCGCCCCTCCGCGGCGATCTCGCGCGCGCGCTCGACCTCGGGAAGAACCCGCTGTTCGGCGAGGCCGGCGCGGGCGTGCGGCGCGTCGTCACCGCCCATCGCGGTGGCCGTCCGGTGGGGCGCATCGTGGCGCACGTGCACGGGGCCTCCAACCGTGTGCACGGCGAGCGGCGCGGCTGCTTCGGCTACTTCGACTGCATCGACGACCTGGACGTGGCGCGCGCGTTGCTCGGCGAAGCCGAACAGTTCGCGCGCGGCAGTGGGTGCGACGTGCTCGCCGGCAACTTCAACCTCACGGCGATGCAGCAGATGGGCGTCGTGACCGACGGGTTCGACGAGGCGCCGTACTCCGACATGGTCTACAACCCGCCACACATTCCCCGGTTGCTCGCGGCGTGCGGCTTCACACCCACCTTTCCCGCCACGACGCACGAGCTCGACCTCACCATCTTCGACCCGTCGGTCCTCCTCCGCGGCCAGCCCGCCGACCGGCTCGACGACCCCACGCTGCGCTGGGCCGAGCTCAGGGCGCGCGACTTCGATCGTGTGCTCGAGCACACCCGCGTGGTGCTCAACGACGGCTTCGCGCGCAACCCGATGTTCGTGCCGCTCACTGCCGGCGAGATGCGCTTCCAGGCGGCCGATCTGTCGCACGTGCTCGACCCCCGCATCACGGCGCTGGTCCATGACCGCGCCGGCCCGGTCGGCGTGGTGTTGGCGATCCCGGACCTCAACCCGATGTTCCGCGACATGCGCTCGCGGTTCGGCCTGACGGCACCCTGGCACTTCATGAAGTTCCGCCTGGCGCGCCGTCGTCGCGCCGTGATCGTGTTCTATTCGGTCGCCGCGCGCCTGCAGGGGCGCGGCCTCAACGGCGCGATGCTCCATCGCGTCACGACGGGGATGAAGCAGGCGGGCTACACCTCGCTCGGCCTCACCTGGATCGCCGACGTGAACGGCTCGAGCCTGCGCCAGATGGAGCGGCTCGGCGCGCGGCGCATGCACCGGGTGCATCTCTTCACCAAGCAGCTCGTGGGAGGACAGGGTGGCTGACGTCGCGCTGTCGACGATGGAGCAGCAGGAGCTCGTGCGTGAGGCGGCACGGGCCCCGAGCGTGCACAACGTGCAGCCGGCACGCTGGCGCTTCTCGAGCGACGGCGGTGTGATCCTGTTCCGTGCCCTCGATCGCACCCTGCCCGCCGCCGACCCGAGTGGGCACGACGTGGAGGTGAGCCTTGGCGCCGCCTTCGAGGGGATGGCGATCGCTCTGTCGAGCCGCGGCTATCGGCTCGGCATCCCGCAGGCGGACGTCGACGCACGCGCCGATGGCTGCGCGCCGCTGGTGCGCGCGGCGATCGCCACCGGGGGAACCCTCGACCCGCTCGCGCCGCAGGTGGCGCGCCGGCACACCCACCGCGGCGAGTTCGCGCGCGGCAGCTCGGCCCTGCGCGCCGCGCTGCCCGCCCTGGCGCATGACGACGTGCGCGTGATCGACCAGCCCACCGCGATCGCGGAGATCGGCGAGCGCCACGATGCGGCGACCTGGCGATTCGAGTCGCGGCCGGAGTACCACGCCGAGCTCTGGTCGTGGCTCCGGCTCTCGCCCGGCGACCCGCGCTACGACCGCGACGGCCTCAACGCCGACTGCCTCGCGCTCTCGGGCGCCGAACGGATCGCGGCACGCCTGCTCCTGCGACCCGTGGTGTTCACGCGTCTCGCGTCGCTGGGAATCGCGCGCCGGCTCATCGGTGAATCGCGCCAGACGCGGAGTGCGACAGCGATCATCCTCTTCGCGCCGCGTCGCGCCGAGACGCCGTTCGACGTCGGGCGACGGTTCTACCGGCTCTGGCTCGAGATCACCGCCGCCGGACTGCACGCCGCGCCGATGTCCGCCAGTGCCGACGACATGACGGCGAGAGCGCTGCTGACGAAGGAAGCGCGGCTGCCGGCCGACCGCCGGGTGGCCAACGTGCTCCGGGTGGGCAAGGCGCCGCCGGAGGGAGTGGCGGTCAGTCCACGGCTGCCGGATGCGGAGCTGCTGGTCTGACGACTGATCGCTGCCGGCCGTTCGCGCGCCGCCGTCAGCTACAGCGTCTTGAGGTATTCGATCACCGCCCACTTCTCCGCTGCCGTCATTCCTCGGATCATCTGCTCGTGTCCCGTGTTCGCCATTCCCGGCGCGCGGGTGTCCACCAGCTCGGGAATGGCGAACGGCACGTAGCCGGCCGGGTAGCGGTAGGTGTCGTCGGTCCACATCACGCCGGCGATCCCGACCTCGCGATAGTCGAGCGCGTGACCGCCGGCGAGGAATCGCGTCGGCCGCTCGGCAGGGTTCAGAAGTCGCCAGAGTGTCGGCACGCTGCCGTTGTGCAGGTACGGCGCGGTGGTCCACACGCCGGAGAGGATGGGCGGGACGTAGCCACCCGTGCGCGCGCTCCGCATGTGGCGGCCGTACGCGCTGCCATCGAGGCCGGACAGCACCGCGGAATCCACCATCGCCCACCGCATCGAGTCGGTGTGCATCGTCTCCTGCTCGATCAGCGCGTTGGGGAACGACACGAGCCGCCGCGGCCGCCCTTCGCCGAACGTGCCGTGGCATTTCGCGCAGCGTGTGCCGTACGACCGCGCGCCCTCGCGCATCCGCGCCGAATCGATCGGGCCGGGAAAGGGGGGCGACGCGTACCGCGTGGCGAGCCACCGGAACACCGGGCGCATCGCCGGGATCGCGCGCTCGCCGGCGTCCGGCGTCACGCCCATCGTGGACACCGTGAAGAAGGCGACGACGTCCGAGAGTGAGTCGAGATGCGCGCGCGTCACCGACGCGGAATCGCGCGCGTCGTCCACCGGCGCGGCACCGAGCGGGGCATACACGCCATCATAGAGCAGCGAGCTGCGGAGGCCGCGGCTCGAGAGGTCCGGGATCGAGGTGAATCCCGCGTCGGCGTGACCAGTGACGATGCCGGCCGGAATACCGAGCATCACCTTGAGCGATGCTACGCCGTTGGTGCGTCCTGCCCCGCCGTTCGAGAAGGGCGCCGGACCCTGTCCGTGGCGCTGCAGCTCGGCGATCCGCCGCGCCACGCGCGGCAGCAGGAAGAAGCGCAGCGTCACCCGTTCGGCAGGACCCATCTCGGGGAACAGCGCGGCGACCCGGGCGCGGAAGGCGTCACGGTCGCGCATCGCGAAGGCGAGAGAAACGAAGACGGCTTGCGTATACGCCTCGAGATTGATCGAGGCGTTCGGCAGTCCGGCCCAGGCGGTGTCGGTGGCGTGCCCGCTCGCATCGTAGACCGGTCCGGCATGACAGGTGGCACAGCCGAGGTTGGCCGCGTCCACTCGGACGAGCGGGGTCGGCCCGCGTACCTGGCGCGACACCATGCCGAGCGGCCGGTCGAAGTGCGGCTCGGGCACGTTCGCCGGCCAGTTGCCGATCCGCCGCGGTGTGAGGAACCCGAACTGCCGGAAGACGTCGGGGAGATCGGCGCGCCCGAGGCGGACGTCGCGCACCCGCTCCTCGCGCAGTAGCAGCGCCGTGGCGACGACCTTGTACGGAAGCGCATTGGTCTCGAGCGTCGCGCGCGACACGCCGCCGAAGTCCCCGAGCACGAACCGTGGCAGCCCCGACTCGGGCGGATCGGGCTCGGCCGCTCGCGCGAACACGAGCCCGGCGGTGAGACAGGTCGCGACGACGGCGAGACACGCCGCCGCTTGGCGGGAGGGACGCGGCATGCTCCAGCATACGGCGCGGCTTCCGAGCTCGCGAGGGCGTGACTGGCGTGCCACTCAGTCGCGGGGGAGGTTCGGATTCAGCGGAAGGAGCGGATTCAGCAGATAATGCCCGTTATCACGCAGCCTTTTCTCGAGTTGGCATTCAGGCGTCACATGGCGGTGCGATGCGGGGAAATTGACTCCCAAGAGCGCTTGCCGAGGCTGTCTCCGAAAAATCCGCTCTTTCCGCCGGATCCGAATCCCCCTCTGTCCGAGTGGCGAGGCAGAACGGGCTATTGCTAATTTTGCAGCATATGCTAAGATGTTAGCACTTACTCCGGAGCCGTTCCGCATGGCCAACGACCGCGACCTGAGCCGCCGCGAGCGGCAGATCATGGACCTCCTGCACCGCGGCGGACGGGCGACCGCCGCCGACGTGCTTGCGGGGCTGCCCGACGCGCCGAGCTACTCCGCCGTGCGTGCGCTGCTGCGGATCCTCGAGCAGAAGGGCTACATCCGCCACGAGGAGGAGGGGCGCGCCTACGTCTACATGCCGGTCGCGCGCCGCGATGCCGCGCGGCAGAGCGCCCTCTCGCACCTGCTCAAGACCTTCTTCGACAACTCCGCCGAGCAGGCCGTCGCGGCGCTGCTGGCGATCAAGGGATCGAAGATGAGCGAGGCGGAGCTCGAACGGATGGCCGGGCTGATCGAGAAAGCCAAGCGGGAGGATCGCTGATGCGACTCCTCACCCTCCTCGACACCGTCGGCCCGTCGCTGGTCGACGCCGCCGTCCGCGGCGCGCTGGTGCTCTTCGCCGCCCATGCCGTGACGTCGCTCATGCATCGCCGCTCCGCCTCGGCGCGCCACGCCGTGTGGGCCGGCGCCATCGTGATCCAGCTCGTCCTCCCTCTGCTGACGGCGTTCGGGCCGCGCTGGTCGGTCGCCGCGCCGCGCGTGATCGACGCGTGGCTGCCAGCACCGCCATCGGCACCCCTCACCACCAGCACGACCGCGACTGCCGACCGGCGTCCCGCTCTGCGTCCCGACCTGCCGGCCGATGCGCCACTCGCGACGACGACCACCGCCACCGCCACCGCCACCACCGCCACCAGCGCGAACGCGACGCGCGACGCCGCGACGCCGGCAACCGCGGTGCGGACCTCTGCCGCCTTCCCCTCCGGCCGCACCGTGCTGCTCGCCCTCTGGGCGCTCGGTGCGCTGCTCGTGCTGGCGCGACTCGCCGTGGGCACGGCGATCGTCGCGGCGATCGCGCGTCGCGGCGCGCGCATCGACGACGGCGGCTGGCTGTCCATGACCCAGCGCCTCGCGTCGACGCTGCAGATCGACCGCCCGCTCACCCTCCTGCGCGGCGACCGGCTTGGCGTGCCGGTGACGTGGGGGATCGTGTACCCCGTGGTGCTCCTCCCCGAGGACGCCGACGCCTGGCCCGAGGAACGCCGCCGCTACGTGCTCGTGCACGAGATGGCGCACATCAAGCGCCTCGACGCGCTCACGCAGCTCGCCGGTCAGCTCGCGCTCGCCCTCTTCTGGTTCGACCCGCTCGTCTGGATCGCCAACCGGCGGATGCAGCTCGAGCGCGAGCACGCCTGCGACGATTACGTGCTGCGCCACGGCACCCCCGCGTCGCACTACGCCGAAGAGTTGCTGGCGATGGTGCGCGCGATCGGCACGCCGCAGCACGAGGGCGCGCGGCCCGCCTTCGCCGCGCTGGCCATGGCGCGCCGCTCCGAGTTCGAGGGGCGCATGCTCTCCATCCTCGATCCCGTCCAGGATCGCCACCCGCTCACCCGAGGACGTACGCTCATGGGCGCTCTCGCCACGCTGCTCGTCGTCGTGCCGCTCGCCGCGCTGCGGCCGTACCCGGCACCAGCGCAACGCGGCACGCCTCCGGATACCGGCACTGCCGCCGCGACCACCGTCACGCCCGCCGCACACGCCGACACGAGCCTTCCCGCGTCGATCGCGCGCGTGGACTCTCTCGCCCCGACGCCGCCGGTGGCGACGTCACCTGCGCGCCAGGCGACCGCGGCCTCCGTCGTGACTCCGTCGTCCGTCTCCCCGATGTGGCCGGCGTCCCCGATGACGCCGACCTCCCCGACCTCCCCGACGTCTCCGATGTCTCCCACGTCCTCCGCGAACACCGTGTCGTCCGGCGCGACGCAGAGCGCGAGCTGCAACAGCTTCGCGGCGAACACCACCGGCGCCAGTTCGCACGTCCACGTCTCCGACGACGGCGACGGCGGTGGGATCTTCAACTATGTCGGCGTGTCGGACGACCGATGCCGGCAGGCATCGATCGTTGGCCGGGTGACGTACACCGCCAACGAGGACGACATCGCCGCGATGGAGCCGGGGGCCTACGCCACCTTCCGCGAGCGCACGTCGGCCGACGACCGTGAGCTCGTCATCCGGCGCGCCTCGGACGGGACGGTCGTGCACGAGCTGCGGCGCAACGGCGCGAGCGCGGCCTACGACGAGCCGGCGCGGCGGTGGTTCGCCGGGTTCTTGCCGGTGTTCCTGCGCGAGGTTGGGCTCAACGTCGGTCCCCGCGTCGCGCGCCTGCGCGCCGAGGGCGGGGTGGAGCGCGTGCTGTCGGTGATCGGCAGCATGCGGAGTACGGGGGCCCGGCGCGCGCACTACATCGCGCTGCTCGACGGCGGCCGGCTGATGAACGACGAGATGGATCGCGTGATACGGCAGGCTGGCCGCGACCTCAGGGGCGCCTCGGGAGACCTGCGTGCCGTGCTCGCGCGCGCCGCCCGTGACGGCGGCACGACCTCACGCTCGGTCGGCGCGCTGGAGGAGGCCATCGGCTCGATCCCGTCGAGCGGCGACCGCGCGAACGTGATCCGTGCCTTCGGCGAGACCTCCAGCCGTGAGGTGCTCCTCGCCCTCATGCGCCTGATCGAGGGCGTCCCCAGCAGCGGCGACCGCGCGTCGCTCCTGCGGACCTTCGCGCCGCGCTACCTGGCGGGCAACGACGAGGGACTGCGCACCGCCTACTTCCATGCGGTGGCGACGCTCCCGTCGTCGGGCGACGCGCGGAGCGTGCTCGGTGGATCGATGATGGGCTACGCCGCAGCGTCCGAGACGGTGGCGCACGAAGTCATTCGCGCGGTGCTCGGCATCAGCGCATCGGGCGACCGAGCGGACGTGCTCGTCCGGCTCGCCAATGTCGGCGCACTCCGCACCACCGCGCTGCGCGGCGAACACCTCCGCGCCGCCAAGACCCTGTCGTCGGGCGACGCCGTCCGCGTGCTCGAGGCCGCGGCGCGCCACTGACGGCGCATCGCTCCCCGCTTCCCACCGGTGTGCTCATGAGTGCTAAAAAAACAGCAGTAACGGCGGCGCTCCTTCTCGCGTGCCTCGCCGGGCCGGGACGGGGCCAGTCACCGGTATCCTCGTCGTTGCCCGCACCCGTCCGACCGGCCCCCGTCATCTCGGCTGCAACGGCAGCGCGCGCGTCGAGTGCGCCCGTGCTCGACGGCCGCGACGACGACGAGGCGTGGCGCGCCGCCGCGCCGCTCGGCGAGTTCCGCATGTTCGACCCGCGAGAGGACAGCGCCGCCACCCACCGGACCGAGGCGCGCATCGTCTACGACGACGTGAGCCTGTACGTGTTCGTCCGGGCCTTCGATCCGCACCCGGACAGCATCATCGCCCTCCTCAGCCGCCGCGACGTGCGGACGACGTCGGATCAGATCAAGGTGATGATCGACTCCTACCACGACCGCCGCACCGGCTACGAGTTCGCCGTCAACCCGGCGGGGGTGAAGCGCGACTACTACACCTACGATGACATTGCCGAGGACATCTCGTGGGACGCGGTGTGGGACGTCGCCACTCGCGTCGACTCGCTCGGCTGGACGGCGGAGTTCCGCATCCCGCTCTCGCAACTGCGCTACGCTCCGGCTGCCACCAACACCTTCGGAGTGCTGATCATGCGCGACGTGGCGCGGCTGAACGAGCGTGACAGCTGGCCGGTGTACCGCCGGTCGCGCGCCGGCATCGCGTCACAGTTTGGTGACGTGACGGGATTCGCCGGCCTGCCATCGCCGCGACGGCTCGAGGTCGCGCCCTACGTCGTGGCGCGCAACACGGCCGTGCCGCGCGTGCGCGGCTTCGAGCGATCGCAGCTGGGCACGATGGGTGCCGACATCAAGTACGGCATCACCTCCAACCTCACCCTCGACGCCACGGTGAATCCGGACTTCGGTCAGGTGGAGGCAGATCCGGCTCAGCTCAACCTCACCGCCTTCGAGCCCTTCCTCGCCGAACAGCGGCCGTTCTTTCTCGAGGGCACCGGCATCTTCAACTTTGGCGGCGACCCCACGCGGCTCTTCTACTCGCGCCGCATCGGTCGTGCACCGCAGCTCGCCGGGCTGGTGCACGACCCCACCACCGACGTGCCGGGCGCCTCGCGCATCCTCGGCGCCGGCAAGCTCTCCGGCCGCCTCGGCAACGGCACCTCGCTCGGCGTGATCGCCGCGCTCACCGGCAACACCGTCGCCGGTCTCACCTCGGTCGAGCCACGCACGACGTACGGCGTCGCCCGCGCCACGCGCGACTTCCGCGGCGGCGAGAGTGCACTCGGCGTGGTGGCCACCGTGGTCGACCGTGGACTCGACGACGTGCAGGCGCGCTTCCTCCGGCGCTCCGCCTACGCCGCCGGCGTCGATGCGCGCCATCGCTTGGCCGGCGGGCGGTTCGCCCTCACGGCGTCCGTCTCGAGTAGCATGGTGCGCGGGACGTCGGGCGCGATCGTGCGCACGCAGCGGTCGTCGGCCCACTACTACCAGCGTCCCGACGACGCGCTCGTCGTCGACACCGGCGCGACCTCGCTCGCCGGGCTTGCACTCGGCGTGTCGGCCGACAAGGTGGCGGGGCTGGTGCGCGGCGGGGTCGGCTACCAGCGCGTCACGCCCGGCTACGAGACGAACGATCTCGGCTTCCTGGCGCGCGCCGATCAGCAGGTCGTCTCCTCGTCGCTGCGCCTCGTCCCGAGCCGGCCGTACCTGGGGTGGCGCAACGCCGGGGTAAGCCTGTTCACCAACTACTGGCTCACCGACGCGGGGATGCTCACCGGCTCGCTCTACGAGCTGGTCATGAGCGGCACGCGGAAGAGCGGCGCCACCGCGTCGGTGGACGCGTGGGTGGACAGCTACGGCCGCGTGTACTGCGACCGCTGCGCGCGCGGCGGGCCGGCGATGCGACTGTCTCCCGCCTGGAACGTGCTCGTGAACCTTGGCGCCGACCCCAAGCGCCGCGTCTCCCCGTCGCTCGCCGCCATCTACACCACGGCCGACGGCGGCCGCTCGATGCTGTGGCGCGTACGCCCCTACGTGCGCGTGCGCCCTTCCACCCGCGTCAACTTCGAGCTCGGCACGCGCTACCAGCGCAACCAGGACAACACCCAGTGGCTCGCCAACGTGGGCGTCGTCGGCGCCGACAGCACCCACTACCTGTTCGGCTATCTCGCGCAGGACCTGCTGAGCTTCACGAGCCGGCTCGACGTCACACTCCGCCCCACGGTCTCGCTGCAGCTCTACGCCGAGCCGTTCGTGACGGCGGGTCGGTTCACCAACGTGCGCGAGCTGGCGACTCCGCGCGCCGCCGACTACGACGCGCGCTTCCGTCCCTACACAGGCCGCGTGCCGGACGGCGACTTCAACGAGAAGAGCTTCAACCTGAGCGCCGTCGCGCGTTGGGAATACCGTCCCGGCTCCACCCTGTTCGTGGTCTGGACCCAAACCCGCGCACAGGATGAGCTCGACCTCGGCACCTTCGGCGCGCGGCGCGACTACGTCAACCTGTTCGCCGCGCGGCCGGACAACGTGTTCCTGGTGAAGGCGTCGTACTGGATCGGGCGATGAATCGCGACACCGCATATACCAACCGCCCGCCGTGCAACCTGCGCACGGCGGGCGGTTGGTGTTGGCGCCGGTGGGGCGCAGGGTGAAAGCTACTGACCTGCGGCGAGAGAGGTGCCCGTGACCGCACGGTAGGTGTTGAGCCGCCCAGCACCGAACTTCGTGTCGTAGCCGGCAGTGCCCAGGTCATCGGCGGTGTTGAGGATGCGGTCGCGCAGCGCCTGCCCGCGCAGCCCCGTCACCGACGCGACCACCGCTGCAGTGCCGGTCACCTGCGGTGCCGCCATCGAGGTGCCCTGCATCCAGCCGTATGCGCCGCTCGTCGGGCCGCTCACGGCACCACCGGTGTAACCCGTGGAGACCGAGCTGAAGATGCAGCCTTCCGGCGTGGTGTTGGAGTAGCAGTTCCCGCCGGGAGCAGAGATGTCGAGACCCCGCCCGTACTGCGAGTAGGCCGAGAGCTGATCCTGCCAGGTGGTAGCCGCCACGGCGACGGCGTTCACGTCGCACGCGGGGCAGGCGATCTTGCCCGAGCCGGAGTTGCCGGCCGACGCCACGAACAGCGTGCCGTTGGCGGTCAGGGCGGCGATCGCGTTCTTCTCACCGACGGATTCCGTGCCGCCGCCGATGCTGAAGTTCACGGCGACGAGGGGCTTGCCGGCGGCGTCGCGATAGCTGGCCGCGGCGTTGATCGCGTTGATGATCGCCGACGACGGGCAGCCATTCGCACCGCAGACACGCTGGACGTAGATCTTCACGTGCGGCGCCGCGCCCGCCACGCCCGCCACGCCGACGTTCGTGCCCGCTGCCGTGCCCGTGGTGTGCGTGCCATGTCCTTCATCCGGCGTGTCGCTCGGATCGTTATCGTTGTCGAGCCAGTCCTTGCCGGCGATCAGGCGGCCCGTGAACTCGGGATGCGTGAAGTCCACGCCGGTGTCGATCGAGCCGATCGTCACGTCGGCCCCAGTCGCCGCATACCCGGAGATGTTGTCCTCGTCGGCGTCGGCCTTCGACGCGTACGACGTCGGGAGAAGGGTCCCGTACCGCGAGTCGGTCGGGTCGCTGAACTTCATGTTCAGGTTGCCCGGGTTGTAGAACGCCCACAACCGCGAGTCCACCGCATCCGTGTGGCGGATGAAGTTCGGCTCGGCGTACTCCACCCGCGGATCCGCCGCGAGGCGCGCGGCCATCGCGCGCTCGTTCCCACGAGTCGTCAGCACGATGTCAAAGGCGTGGGCATAGCCCTGCCGACCTCGGCCGACACCGTGCGCCGAGGCGAGCGCCTCGAGGCTCGCGCCCTCCTTGAGCTTCACGATCACCTCACCCGCGACGACCGGCTCGTCGGCCGCGGCGCGCGCGTAGGCGCCCGTGTCGGGCGCCTCCATCGTCGGCGTGGCGACAGGAGAGTCCGAGCACGCGGCCAGCGCGGCGACGGCGGAGAGGGCGAGCGCAGTACGAAGACTGGCCGGGCTGAAACGGGACATCGACGATTCCTCCGTGGGGGTCGAACTGCTCCCGCCAGAATTGGCGAGGGCAAAGCTCCACGTCGCGCCGTCTCGGCGCACCGCCAACGGCGATGCGGGACTGGGCGCGGCGACTCGCACGAAACGCGGGCCTGCGATGCTGCTGGAGGTGATGGAGCTGCGGGCTCGGAGGCGTCGTCGCGGCGCGAGCGCGCGCGGAAGGAGTCGTCGTCGGCTCGACATCCGCGGGGAGCGAGAATACATGCGTTTACCGAAATCGCGCAATAGGCAGTTGTTGCCTGCCTTTCCTGCCCGCTTCCTCGACGTGCCCATCCCGGATACTCTTGGCGCCGATGCCCTCCCGCTCCCGCCCCCGCCACCACCCCCACTCTCACCGCGCCGCGGTCGCCGCCGTGCTCGTCGTCGGCCTGCTGCTCGCCGTGGTCTCGCTGCTCGCGATCGTGCCGGCGTTCGCGATGCCCGCCCTCGTTGCCCGCGTCGGCGCGCGCGAGCTCTCGCCGCTGCTGGCGGTGGCGGACGGTCTCTGGCTCATCCTCTCTGTCGTCGTGCTCCGCGCGCGGCGCGCCAGGTGGCCC
>JBBQYZ010000022.1:0-13032 GCA_038208205.1 Gemmatimonadales bacterium
TCCCTTTGCACAATCAGCGAATCCTTCCGTCTTGCCGTCTCCGCCAGCGTCTTGTGGGCATAGCCCAAACGGATCGGAGTAATTGACCGGATCCCCGCCGGCGTACCCATACAGATTCAGCCCGCCGGCCAGCCCGATCGGGTCTTTCTGCGTGAACTGCCGCGTCAGCGGAGCGTACACTCGATTGTGCCGATAGAACGTGAGCCTCTTGTCCTGCTTGCCCGCGAGTAGGCTCCCAAGTCTTACCGCTCCACGTAGCTGCCCTGCGCCCACGGCAGGACATCCGCCCGGAAGTTCGCACTAGGCGTCAGGCCCGCCCCCCGTTCTCGAAGCGTCGCGATGAAGCGACCCGCGCTTCCGCCTACAGCATTCGGCCTCTCCCCCCCTCGTTCACGATGCTGACGGAGTCTGTCCAAGAACGCGTCAGCATTCTGAACGAAGCTGGATGCAGGGTACAGCTCCAACTCCACCCAGACGGCGGCGAGAGTGGGCTCGACAATGCGAACTTGCGAGGTAAGAAAGACACAGCGCCACTCGTCAACCAACCGCACTACCCTGTCGGGAACGGCGAACTCCGTCGAGCGCGCGTCGAAGCGTGCATGCACCGTTGTGATCCGTCCACGGCACGGATCCGGCTGAGGCGTGAGAGATGTTGTCTCATGGTTCCGCATTGAGACTTGAGCGCGCGAACGCAGTACGGCTCAGTAGCCACGCCACTGTACTTCGGACTGCGTCACGAGCGTGACGTACAAGTCCGCACTTGCAGGAAGGCTACTCAGGAATGATCGTGCGCAGGCGATAGCAGCCTCACGATAGCTCGTCCACGTGACGGCGGTTTCATCTGCGCAGTCCGCGATCAAGTCGAGGTCAGGCTCCGTCATGCCCTTTCGAGCTCTCGCCCCCTCCACTCCAATGACGGCGATGTTACCCTCATCGAGCGCCGTCACTGCTTCGAGGGCGATACCGGGGGGGAGATAAAGCTCGCCCCCCAGCTCCAGTCCTCTCGCTTCGAATCTCGCAAGTATCTGATCAGCAGCCATGGTCACTTGTCGAACGGGGACTTCCAGTTCGGATCGCGGCGATTCGACACTTGAACGACATCGCCGCTTCTGTTGTTGCGCACCACATAGCTTCCGTCGACGTTGATGTACGCTGTAGCGGGATCGTTCATTCGCGTGCCGTTAGGAAGAAACCGTGTGTCCGTTGTCGCCGAGGTCCGAGAGGGGTTCGCGATGGTTTCCTCCACCGACTCCGTTGTCCAACCACGACGTCCCATCTGGCCTTCAATCTTGGCGCCGAAGGAAGTCGAGACACTTCCTCTCGCGGAGAGTCCTCCGAATAGCGCTGCACCCTTGGCTGCGGATAGGGCACCCGAGTTCATGATGGACTGTGCGCCACGACTGAACTCGCTCCCCATCCTCCCATCGTCCATGTGCCACCACTGGGACGCGTTCTCCTTGATGTCCGCCCAGGTGCATGTCCAATTGAATGGATTCATCGAGCAGGGCTTCAGCCCAAACGGATCACTGAAGTTGACGGGATCCCCGCCCGCATACCCATACAGGTTCACCCCGCCGGCCAGCCCGATGGGGTCTTTCTGCGTGAACGTCCCCTTGGCCGGATCATAATACCGGTTCCGCATATACTTCTGGCCGGACCCGTCCCGCTGCCCCTCGATCAGGCCGCCATACCAAACCCATTGCTGATGAGGGTGCGTGTTTGGTGCCTGATCCAGGGTCTCCGTGCTACCCGGCCAGCGAATCAGCGGCAGTCCGCCGAGCACCGCGTGCCCCGAATCGAACACGGCGCGCCAGTTCGCGTGCGGCACGATCATCGAGCCCCATCCCTTCATCACCGCGACGGGGGCATCGATGCCCGCCAGGTGCGTGTACGTGACGAAGGTGCCGTCCTGGTCCATCGTGTAGGCGTCAGTACTGTCAGTCCCGCTGGCCCGGACCTCGTGCAGCACCTGATCCCCGTCCCAGACGGTGCGCGTCACCACACTCTCACAGCCGGTGTCGATCGAGACGGCGCACCCGGCATCGTGGCGTGACCGCATCTGCACGCGCCGGCCCAGCGCATCGTACCAGTATTGCTCGAACACGCTGTGCTCGGCGCCCGCGCCGTAGAAGTCGGACTGGGCGCTGATCCCCGTGTGCTTGCTGAACACCCGGAGCTTGTCATCGGCGCCGTAGTAGCTCCGGCTCTCCCAGTATCGGCTGCCGCTCTCCGTGCGCAGGCGCGACGATTCCGCCGAGGCGTTTCCGCCGTCGTAGGCGTAGGTGCGCTCCGAGATGAACGTCGCCTGCTGAGCCAGATCCGAGGTGATGGCGAACACCTGACCCGTCAGCGAGGTGGACGTGTAGCGGATCCCGTTGTCGCCGACCCAAGGATTCGCGACCGAGCGCGAAGAGAAGATGCGATTGCCGAGCGCGTCGTAGCCGAACTGCTCCCGATCGGCGTCGGTGCTCTCGTTCAACGCCTCGATCACCCGGCCCAGTCCGTCGTAGCTGTTGACCGCCGTGCCGGATGGCCCTGTCGCGTACGTCACGCGGCCCGTCGCGTCGACGGTGATGCTCGTTCCGTTGTAGCTGGCCAGGTTGTCGTCATCGTCGTAACCCTGACCCACGTGCCATCCCGGTGAGTCCATCGTCACGATTCGTCCACGCGTATCGCGCGTCATCGTGTGCGAGTAGCCGAGTGCGTCGACCACCCCGTCGAGCTCGCCGGTGACGCTGTTGTAGCCGTACGACTGCGCACGGCCCTGCGCCAGAGCATCCGGGAAGGTGAGGACGTCGCGCCGGCCGTTCAGATCGTAGTGATAGCGCGTCAGATAGACGTGCGCGGTGAAGTCGTCGTCCTGTCCCACGCTGAGCACGTCGCCGCCGCCGCCACCACCGTTGTCGGTCGCCCTCACGTCGGTATCGTTGCTACCGATTCCCGACCGCCGTCGGCCCGTTGCCCCCGGCGTCGCTGGCACCTCGGCGAGATCGTCCGTGACGACCGGCACCGACTGTTCGTTGCCACCTCCGACATACCAGTTCTCGGGAAACTGAGGCGCCGGCACGAACTGTCCGCAGTCGTTCTCTCCCGGCGATGGCGCGATGGAACAGGTCCGGCGTATCCGCAGCTCGTCGGCCAGCAACGCGCCGTTCGATGCGTACGAGCGGCTGATCCGGGCGTACCGGTTGTTCGCGGCGGTCAATCTGCCGGCGCCGTCGTACCGAAAGATCGCGGTGTCGGGGACGATCGAGACGGACGAGCCGCGCGTGGGGAACGTGTATGAGCACCACGACCCGTCAGTGAGAGCGCAGTTCGATTGGCCGTACGTCACCGTCGAGTGAAGCTGGCGCCGTAGCCGGTTCAGCGGGTCGTAGCTCGAGCTGACCGTAGTGAAGCGCGGGTTGGTGCGGGCGGTGACGTTGCCGGCGGGGTCGTAGGTGAACTGCGTCGCCTGGCCGTCATCGTCGATCTCCTGCGTCATCCGCCCTGCTCCGTCGTACGACCAGGTGTGCCGGAGCCGCTGCCACAAGCCGCCCGAGAGGAATCGTCGGTTCGCCGCGGTCCGGTTGCTCTCCGGATCGTACTCGTACTCGACTCGCACGCTGTCAGCTGACGCCCCGTTCATCGCCGGACCCGTCGTGATGGTGGCCGCTATCCGCCCCAGCGTGTCGTACTCGGACCGGGTCGTCGTGCTGTGCGAGGCGTCGATCGGGCTGGTGACGAGCAGCTCGCGCCCGAAGGCGTCGCGGCTCGTGGTCGTCGTCCAGCCGAGGGGCGACGTGACCGTCGCGAGGTTCCCGAATCCGTCATAGGCGATGGTGGATGCTGGCGCGCCCGACGACGCGACACTGGTCACCCGGCCGTAGCCGTCGTAGCCAAAGTTCACTCGCCGGCTGGCATCGCCACTCGGCTGCTGCCAGATGCGATTACCCGCCCCGTCGTAGCCCATCGTCACGTAGTCGCCGGCGGGGTTCTGCACCTGGGTCGGGGCGCGCCAGCGCGTGTCCCACGAATAGCTGACCGTCTGATTGCGCCCGTCTCCGAACGGATTGTTAGTGGTGGTCGAGGTGACCAGTCCCGAGGCGGGATCGATGTTCGAGCTGGTGACGAGGTGCGCGGCGTCACGGACCTCGGTCACGAGGCCTTGCCACGTCGTGCTGTAGGTGAGCCTGGAGCCGCTGCCCATGGCGTCGAGTGTTCGCACCGGCGCGCCGAGCTCGTTCTCCCAGATGGCGGTGACGTCGGCGACATCGGAGCGCGGTCCGTCGATCCTGGTGTAGGTCGAGTCGAGCGACTGGGAGACCCCATTCCCGCCACCAACCACGAGCCCGCGCGTGCGGACGTCGGTGTACGCGACCGCGATCGTCTCGCCGGTGCCCGTCGGCGTTGTCGCCCCGCTGACGGTGGCGCCGGGGGCGTAGGTGTACGCCGTGCGCGTGCCACGCTTGTCGGTTCGCGCCACGATGCGCTTTGGCTGCGCGGGGTCACCCTCGAACTGCTCGGAGAAGCCGTCGCCATCGGTGATCGAGGTGAGCGCTCCGCCGCTCAGGAGCGCGGTGGTTTCACGCGTTACCCCGCCGCTGCCGACAGTAGTGAGCGTCGTGGACGACCCATTGTAGGCGACGTCGATGCGGAGGGTGTTGCTAGGGTCTCCGGGCAGACCGATCCGCGACAGTCTCCCATTCCCGTCGTACTGATACGTCGCGCCCCACCCGTTGCGATTGACGACGGCGATCTGTTGTCCACTCTCGTTGAAATCGACGCGCCCTCCACCCGGCAGACGCCTCTGGAACGCCGCCGGCGAGGTAGCTGCGTCGAAGATCAGGGTATCGGGGGTGGTGACGTTGCGTGCCACCCAGACGCCGGACGCCACTCGCTGGTAGACCCGGGTGCTGCCATCGCCGCCGATCCACAGCATGTCCATCGTCGTTAAGGAGCCAAACACGAGTTGTTCTACGCCGCTCAGCCACCAACCCGCGCCGAACGGGCTGGCCGAACGGTTGATGATCGCCGTCTCGCCGGTCGTCGTGCCGATCACTGTGCGCACCCCGCCATTCCATCGCGAGACCTCGAGCGTGTACGAGTGCAGGCCGGTGTTCATCGTGGAGGTGACAGGTGTACCTCCCCCCCTCGGGATGCTCGTCACGGTAGGATTCCAGTTGAGCGCGATGCGACGAGTGCTGTTCGCCCCCCAATCGGCACCGTTCCATTGTCCGGTAGCCACCTGGGTACCGTCGACCATCCATACGGCGCTCACCTGATCCGCTGGCGAGCCGGCGATCGTGATGTCCGCCGCGATCGTGACGCTCGGCACCGCGGTCTGGCTATTGTAAACGAGGCGCGGCGCCCAGGCGCGGTTCATCGACCCGACGCGATGAATCGCGTGATCGAGCACGAGATCGCCGCACTGAATCGATCCCCCACCGACGGCCACTCGCGTGCAGAGGCTCCTGTCCTGATAGTCCGGCGAGGACGCGAGCACCACACCCTGCGCCGGGGTGGGGGATCCAGTGATCTCACTCCAGCTGGAGTCGGCAACTGCCGTATTCGTCTGACTGCGTGCGACGAGCTTGGCGTATGCTGTGGCGCCGGCAGTGCCCGGCATCGGCACGCTCACCGCGACGTCGGACCACTGCCCGGCGCCGACGGTGATCGACGCCGGCTGGTTCATCGTGCACGCGCCAGCCTGGCCCGTGCAGCTGAGCGCGAGTGTGATGGAGTCAGGCGCGGAGGAGGTATTGGAGACTCTGAACGTCCGGGTGGTCACCGTGCCAGGAGGAGCGTTGGCGTACATGGCGCTGGTGGTCACAGCAATGCCGGGACTCGGTTTCGCGAGCTCGTACTCGACGTTGTCTCCTCCCGGTGCGTACGAGGGGGCGTTCGCGTTGACCATCACGCGGAAGTAGTTCCGCTGTGCAGGAAGGGTGATCGTGCCGGTGTACTGTTGACGCCAGACGCACCGTGTGGTGAGCCACGCCGGCGGGTTGCTCAGGCCGGGCGTGAAGTTCGCGCTCACGTCCACATCGTTCAGTCGAATGGTGAGCGTGGATTCGTCGTAGCCATACGCGTCGCCGCACAGGTAGAAGGTCACCTGCAAGGAGCCACTGAGGATCGTGCCGCCTCGCGTCGCGATCTGCACGATCGGCGGGTTCGCCGTCTGCGCCACCGAGGCCATGGGTGCGAGCGCGAGGAGAGGAATGGTCACCGCACAGAATGACTGTGCGCGGGCACGGAAGAAGCGACGAAGGGACATGGGGAGTGGGATGGCGAGTACAAACTCGGCGCGTCCTCAACGGACGGTGGACGGCCTGTCCCAAGGCACGTGCGGTGCCGTTCATCCTATCCCGTAACTGCCTGTCACTACTTCACTTGGAGTGTTCGTCTCGTCGAGATCAGCATGCGATTCGCGCGAATGGGCACGAACCGCATGCGAAGGCACGCTAAACTGCGCGTCGCGACGGCGTGTGGTCGCTGCTCCGTTGGCCCGCGCGTTCGAGGCACCGGTAGATGGTCCACCTCGACACCCCGAGGCTCCGTGCCGCCGCGCTCACCGACCCGTGCTCCGCGAGGCGCGCCCGCGCGATGTCGGGTGTGATCCGTACCGCGCGCGCACTCGGCGAGACGAGCGGACCACCTCGGCTCGAGGCGAGATACTCCAGGCCGTCGATGCAATGTTCAAGGCCGATGCGCGGCCCGTGCGCCGACTCTATCAACAGTCGCTGCACCACGGCGTCGAGCTGCCTGAGGTTGTTGGGCCAGGCGGCCCCCTGTAGCGCCGAGATAAGGACGGGTGCAACGGCTGGTGGACCGGAAGGGTGGCCGCAGCGCGCAGCGCGCAGTGCCACAAACTGCGTCACCAGTGCCGGGATGTCCTCGCGCCGTTCGTCGAGCGAAGGCATGCGGATGCGAAAGGCAGTCAGCCGCGCGGCCAGATCGGGAAGGAAGGCGCCTTCGGCCACGAGCTGATCCAGCGGAATGTTCGTCGCCGCGACGAGCCGCACGTCGAGCCGCACTCCACGGTCGGCGCCAACCGGCCACACCTCGTTATGCTCCACGGCATGAAGCAGCTTCCGCTGCACGGCGGGCGAGGCCTTCCCGATCTCGTCGAGGAAGAGCGTCCCTCCGTTCGCCGTCACCCAGTGCCCGGGCCGGCTCTGTCGCGCGTCGGTGTAGGAGCCGCTCAGGTGCCCGAAGAGATCGGACGCCGCGAGGTTGTCGTCCAGCGTCGAAAGCACGACCTGATGAAAGGTGCGCGCCGCACGCGGCGACCTGGCGTGCAGATAGCGAGCGACGAAGCTCTTGCCCGTGCCCGATTCGCCTTCGATCAGCAGGTGCGCGTGATCGAATGGTGCGAGTCGATCGATCTGTCGGATGAGGTTCCGAAGCGCGGCACTGTCGCCGGCGAAGTAAGGTTCGCAACCGCCGGAGCAGCCGCCCTGGGACAGTGGGGCCGAGAGCGAACGAGGCACCGTACCGAAGGGCGCTGACGACGAGGTACGCGCGAAGGGCATCGATGCACGACATGTGAGACATCCCGATGCCGTCGTCGCGGTCCGACTTCGGACCACTGAACCACGAACCGTCGCAGACACGAGCCACAGGGAGATCAAGAGTCCCTCGCCCGAGACCGGTTGTCAATCCGAAATTTAGCGGTGCAAACTGGTGGCCACGCAGCTGTCGCGAATTCCCGCTTTTATGTCGCAAAGTGGGGGTGTCGGACGAGCATGTAGTGCGGTAACGGCCGCGCATTTGGTCAGCTCGGATGCACTTCTTCCCGCGATGCGAGTGATGCGCGAATGCACGAACGGCGGTCATCATCACACGATGACCGCCGTTGCACCGCCCGAGAGAGTGACGAATACTCATCCCGCTACTGCACCACCTTCCGTACCGTCGGGTACGTGACGCCGAGCTGCTCCAGGTACGTCTTGAACCGGCTCGGATCGTAGTAGAACTTCCGCATCTCGGGCCGGTACTTCGCCATGATGTCCTCGTTGAGCCAGATGGGCGGCTGGTCGGTGGCGGCGAAGAAGGGACGGTACTTCACGGTCTTGGTCTGCACCGTGTTGAAGTAGTCCCACGCGTCGACGACGACCTGCGGCTGCAGCAGGATGTCGAGGATGGTCATCGCCTGCACCTTGGCGCCGGCGACGACGCCCTTGTGAGCGATCGGGGTGGCCATCGAGATGGCGTTGGCCCAGTTGTGTCCCGGCAGGTTGGGGATGTTGCTGGGATAGTTGAGGGTGATGGTCGGCACGTTCCAGCTCACGTCGCCGATGTCGTCGCTGCCGCCGCCCATGCGCGTCGCTTCATTCACCGGACCGCCGAGCCGTCCGCCCCGCATCGACAATCCGCTGTCGGGCTGCGCGAGCTCGCGCTGGATCCCCTTGGCCAGCGCCTGGTCCTCGGCGCTCCACGTCGGCATGCCGACGGTCTGGATGTTCTTGTACATCGCCTCGGCGATGGGGCGCGAGAAGTGCCCGCTCCATCCGGAACCCACCATCATGACGGTGTCGATCGCGGTGCCGGTCATCATCGTCGCGCCCTCGGCCATCTTGCGCGCGTCGTCGAACATCTTGCGCGTGCGGTCGTAGTCGCGCTCGCGGAAGTAGAACCAGATGCTGGCGGTGCTCGGCACGACGTTGGGCTGGTCGCCGCCGTCGCGGATCACGTAGTGCGAGCGCTGCGGCAGCTCCATGTGCTCGCGGTGGAACTCCCACCCCTGCGCCATCAGCATCACGGCGTCGAGCGCGCTCCGGCCACGCCACGGCGCACCGGCGGCGTGCGCGCTGGAGCCCTTGAACTTGAAGATGGCCGAGATGAGGGCGTTGCTGCCGCTCTGCCCCCAGCTCACGCCGAGCCGGTCGCCGACGTGGGTGAACAGGGTGACGTCGACGTCCTTGAACACGCCGGCGCGCACGAGGAAAGCCTTGCCGGCCATGGCCTCTTCCGCCACGCCGGGCCACAGCACGAGGGTACCGGGGATCTTGTCGCGCTGCATGATGCGCTTGACCACGAGCGCGGCGGCGACGTTGAGCGGCATGCCCGAATTGTGCCCCTCGCCATGCCCGGGCGCGCCGGCGATGATGGGGTCCTTGTAGCCGACGCCAGGCTTCTGCCCGGCCTGCGGGATGTCGTCGATGTCGGAGCCGAGCGAGATGACTGGCTTGCCCGAGCCCCACCGGGCCACGAAGGCGGTCGGCATGCCGGCGACGCCGCGGGTGACGGTGAAGCCGGAGTCCTCGAGGATCTTCGTCAGGTACTTCGACGTCTCGACCTCCTGCATCCCCAGCTCGCCGTACGAGAAGACCTGATCGACCATGACCTGGATCATCTTGGCCTTGGCGTCGATCTCGCGCGCCGCCTCGGCCTTGAGCGCCTCGAGACGCGGCGAGCCGGCGTACTTGTACTTGATGGAGTCGGCCCAGACGTTGTCGCGGTCGCGGTCGCCGCGCTGGGCGTGGAGTGGCGCGGCGAGCGCGAGAACGCAGGACGCGGCGAGGACGGCGCGGAGGAGATGCTGACGGGACATGATCTCGGTGTCGGTGGGGGCGCGTGGGAATGAAGCGCGATGACGACGCGGGCCGCCCTGGTGAGGGACCGGACACGGCGCGAGCGAGATTAGCCCCGGGGCAGCCGAGCGGCTAGAGTCTAGGGCTGCGCTGCGCGCAGCGGGCGCTCGGTGACCATGATCAGGGTCCGGGCGCTGCGCACGCCGAGCTGGAGGCCGGGGTCGGCGGCGGTCACGGTGACGGTGAGCGGCACGCCGGGCTGCGCGCCCTGGGGCACGGTGAAGCGCACGGTGCGCGTCACGGCGCTCACGCCGCGCTCGGCGATCTCGCGCTGGCTGATGAAGGGGCCGGAGACCGCGACCGTGGTGGTCCAGAGGGCGTAGGGTGCGCTCGCGGTGTAGGTCACGTCCACGTCGTCGCCCGGATGCACCTCGCCACCTGGAGAGACGGTGAGCGCGGTGATGATCGGCGCCGCTGCGCTGGCGGAGGGGACGGGGCCGCAGGGAAAGCGCACCCGGGCCGGCGCCACGCTCGCGCCATTCTCGCCCTGGTAGCGGAACTCGACCTCGACCTCGAAGGGCGCGGTGGCAACGAAGTTCCACCCGCCGTGCTGGACCTCGCCGGCGGCGATCCGGCTGCCCCAGGTGCCGCGCACCTCGGCGGCATCGATCCGCTGCGAGTCGGCGGCGACCGCGCGGTTCTGGCCGAGGTAGAAGCGCAGCATGCCGTCCTGCCAGGCGGCGCCACCGAAGCCGCGCGCCGCGGCGGAGAGCGCGACGTCGCAGGTGATCCTCACCCCGCCCGCCGACTCGGACAGCGACTCGCTCGGGCTGCCCACGATGCCGAGCGACACGGCGAGACCCGGGAGGGGAGCGGCGACGTCGCCGCCACAGGCCGAGGCCAGGGTGACGACAGCGGCAAGCAGGGCTCGGCGACAGACGGTGGTCGGCACGAGGGCAGCGAGTTGCAAGAGCGCGGCCAGCGGTTGACCCCGGTTGGGCCCTGTTTGAGCGTGCCGCTGGTGCCGGGCGTTGGAGGCGCGGTGTGGCGGGCGAGCTACAGGGGGGCGCACGGCGCCGCAGGGAGCACGGGTCCTGCGCGGAGTACTGAGCCAAGGGGCGGCCGAATGGCGGCGGAGAGCGCGGATGTGTCGATGTCCGACCGGCTCTCGGCGTCGACTACTATTGAAAGGCAGCCCGGGCTGAGCTCCCGAACTGGAGGTCGCGTGCCGGCCCCAGCACCCCCAACGGAGCATCAAGATGAACTTCGTGGCCGGCCTGATCCTCGTCTACTGCGTGACGACGGCAGTGGCGATCGTGACGCGGCGCCTGCGGGTGCCGTACACCGCGGCGCTGCTGCTGGTGGGAGTGGCGCTGGGTGCGCTGCACGTGGTGACGCTGCCGCATCTCACCAAGGAGCTGCTGTTCGCCGTCTTCCTGCCGGGGCTCCTGTTCGAGGCGGCGTACCATCTGGAGGTACGCGAGCTGCGCGAGAACTCGTGGGCGATCGGTGCGCTCGCGGTGCCCGGCGTGGCGGTGGCGATCGGGCTGACGGCGCTGCTCCTGGTGGGCGGCACGACGCTGGTGGGAAGCTCCGGCATCGGGTGGCCGAGCGCACTGCTGTTCGGCGCCGTGATCGCGGCCACGGACCCGGTGGCGGTGACGGCGCTGTTTCGCGAGGTGAAGGCGCCGCGCCGGCTGCACGTGCTGGTGGAGAGCGAGAGCCTGCTCAACGACGGCACGTCGATCGTGTTCCTCACGCTGATGCTGGCGTACTTCGCCGGCGAGGCACCCACGCCGACCGCGCTCCTGGTCAGCTTCGCGCGGATCGCCGGTGGCGGCGCCGCCGTGGGGCTGCTCGTGGGATGGGGAGTCTCGCACATCCGGACGAAGGTGGACGACGCGGCGATCGAGATCACCCTCACGACGATCGCCGCGTACGGTTCCTTCGTGCTCGCCGAGCAGTTTCATCTGAGTGGGGTGATCGCCACGGTGACCGCCGGCGTGATGTGCGGGCATGCCGGCCGGCACCACCCGATGACGGCAGGCACGCGCGAGGCGGTGGACAGCTTCTGGGAGTGGCTCGCCTTCGCCCTCAACTCCGCGGTCTTCCTGCTGCTCGGCGCCGAGCTGTCGGGGAGCCTGCTGCTGCACGAGTGGCGGCTGGTGCTCCTCGCGGCGCTCGCCGCGCTGGCGGCGCGCGCGATGGTGGTGGGGCTGGTGGGGCTGGTGCTGCGGCGCACGACCGAGCGGATGCCGCGGGCGTGGCGGGCGGTGATGGTATGGGGCGGGCTGCGTGGCGCGCTCTCGCTGGTGCTGGCGCTGTCGCTGCCGGCGGAGGCGGGCAACCGGCCGCTGATCGTGGTGCTGACGGCCGGCAGGGTTATGCTCTCACTCGTGGGACTGGGCGCGACGATGGGGTTGGTGTTGCGGTGGTGGGGGGTGGTGGAGGGGGACGAACCGCCAACGGCAGTACACGGGTAGACCGGGTGGTCTACCGCGTCGTTGGGAGTGCCGACTCCCTCACCCGGTGCACCCGCGGCGGCGGCTGGCGGAGCTGGTGCCTGACGCGGAACCCGATCGCCACCGCGACGGTCAGGACGCAGAGCTCCACGAACACCTTCTCGGCGTCGAAGGGATCGATCGGCCGGTCCTTGAGCGCGGGATCGGTGAGGATCGCGTGCACCGCGTACAACGGGAAGATGGCGTAGGTGGCGAAATGGATCCGCTTCCAGACGCGGCGCCTGATCGCGCGCCGCTCCTGCCAGAGCACCGACGTGCCGACAACGACGACGAGGAGCCAGAAGGCGAGGGCGCCGAGGGTGTTGACGAGCGGCTGCTTCGGCGCCTGCGGTGGCCAGAGGAGGTCGGCGATGCCGAAGCCGGCGGTCGTGGAGAACAGCAGGACGACGGGATGGACGAAGCTCGCCGCGAGCGCCGCGTAGCCGGTCCAGTTGTGGATGCGCACGGTGTTCACCCGCCGGTGCGGCCAGCGCCGCACCGGGTTGTATTTCACCGAGAGGAGCAGCCCGAGCAGGATGTTGACGCTGAGCAGGCCGATCGCGGTGATGCCGGCGTAGTTGGAGAGGTCGAGTGCGGACACGGGTTCCGGATTCGGTCAGTGGTGCGCGTTGGATCGATCGCCGGGAATGACTGGCCACACCGACCCAGGGTTGGCCCGGATCGGCAGCGGATGGAGCGGATCGGGCGAATTGCTGCAGCACGAGATGATTGGGGGTCCGCAGTCAGAGATCTCATTCCGGAATCCCCGGTCAGTTCGTTCTTCCCGTCGATCCGTTCTTCCCGTCGATCCGTTCTTCCCGTCGATCCGTTCTTCCCGACGATCCGTTCTTCCCGTCGATCCGTTCTTCCCGACGATCCGTTCTTCCCGACGATCCGTTCTTCCCGACGATCCGTTCTTCCCGACGATTCGTTCTTCCCGACGATCCGGCGACTCCGCTCGTTCTGGCACCTTCCGCTGCTTCCCCGTGGTCCGAGTGGCTAGTTGTCGCTACCGG
>JBBQYZ010000023.1:0-12915 GCA_038208205.1 Gemmatimonadales bacterium
CTCAACACCTCGCACGGCGTGACGGCACAGACGCTCACCTGGCGGCTGCGCGACATCTCGATCATCGGCGTCGTGCAGCGGCCGCAGGTCGACCGGTTGCGGCGCGTGTTCGCCGATGTGCCGGCGAGCGACGCACGGGTCATCGTCATGCATCACAATCCGATGAAGGGCGAGCTCTCCCAGCGCCACGGCCTCAAGAACACGGCGCGCGCGCTCGGTGCGTTCGCCGATCTCGCGGTCGATCTCGTGCTCTGCGGACACGACCATCAGGATGCGATCCATTTCATCGAGCACACTCGCAAGGGCACGGTCATTTCAACGGCGGGCACCGTCTCCAACCGCATGCGCGGCGGCCGTCCCTCCTCGGTCAACAGCATCAGCATCTCGCCGGAGCAGATCGAAGTGTCCACGCTCGTCTGGTCCGCCTCCCAGGGCGGCTTCGTACCGGGTCCGTCCAAGTGCTTCGCGCGCTGACTCGCCTGTTCAGATCCCGACGGGACGCCTCGCAACTCGAGCTCGGCTTCCACGGCGGCACGCCGCACAACGCCGACGAGCTGCTCGCCCGCCTGCAGGAGCTCGGGCTGCGCCGCATCAGCCGCTGCCGCCTGACGCGCAATCGCAACGTCATGGTGAGCTTCGGTGGCGGCGAGCTGCGCGTGCACGAGGGCTACCTGTCAGCACCGCGGTCGGTGCTCGAGGCGATCGTCGCCTTCGTCGAGGGACGCACGCGCGCCGAGCGCCGCGATGCGCAGCGCACGATCGTCGCGCACCCGATCCGCGTCGGCAAGCCGGCCGCGCGACGCGAGCGCACCCATCCCGATGACGTCGAGATCGCCGAGCAGCTCTGCGCCTGGCACGAGCGGTACAACACCCGCCACTTCCGTGGACGGTTGATGGCCGTCGAGATCCGGGTCTCTCGCCGCATGCGGACGCGGCTCGGCCACTACACCGCCTCGACGCCGGGCGGCGAGGACGCGGAGATCGCGATCAGCCGCACGCACGTGAAGAAGCACGGGTGGCAGGAGGCGCTGCACACGCTGCTGCACGAGATGGTGCACCAGTGGCAGGACGAGGTCGGCCACACGATCGACCACGGGTCGACCTTCCGCGCGAAGGCGCGCGACGTCGGGATCGCACCGTATGCCCGTCGAGTGCTCGCCACCCGTCCGGGTCGGGGCGAAGGTTCGCAGACGCTCGGGCGGAGGGCGGCGCGGGGGGAGTGACGAAGCGCTGCAGTACCGGGTGCGACGTCCCGGTACTGCAACTGACGCTGCAGTCACTGCGATGCAGCACTCCCCTTCAGATACCGGTCGAACCACGCGACGTACCGATTCAGCCGGTCGACCCGGTAGCTCGGCACCGTGATGCCGTGGAACTGGTTCGGGTAGATCACGAGCCCGGTCTCCACGCCCAGTGTGCGCAGCGCCTGGTACATCTGCTCGCCGCCGATGATCGGTACGTTGAAGTCGCTCTGTCCGCCCATGAACAGGGTGGGCGTCTTGATGCGGTCGGCGTGGAAGAAGGGGTACGAGATCCTGATCCACGTGTCCTGTGCCTTCCACGGCGCGCCGATCTCCAGGTCGTACTGGGCGATGTACTGGTCGGTGCCGTACATCGCGAGCTGCAGTGCGCTGCCGGCGCCGCTCACTGCCGCCTTGAACCGTTGAGTCGTGGCGATGGTGTAGTCGGTGAGGATGCCGCCGTAGCTCCAGCCGCCGATGCCCAGCCGGTCAGGGTCGGCGATCCCCCGCCGCACCGCCTCGTCGGCCGCGCCGATCAGGTCCTGCACCTCCTTGTTGCCCCAATCGGCGAAGATCGCCTTCTGGAACGCCGAGCCTCGCCCGCTCGAGCCCCGATAGTTGACGGCGAGCACCGCATAGCCGTTCGCCGCGAAGTACTGCCGGTCGAAGTCGAAGCGATACGCGTCCTGACCGTTCGGGCCGCCGTGGACGTAGAGCAGCAGTGGCAGGCGCGCGCCAGGCGACGCGCCAGCCGGGCGGTAGAGCAGGGAATGTACCTCGGTGCCGTCGGCACTCCGCGAGGCGAAATCCTCCACGGCGCCGAGCTGCAGGCGCGCGAACAGCGAGTCGTTCTGATGTGACAGCTGACGTGTCGCGTCGCCGCTCTCCAGCGCGAACACCTCCGGTGCCCGGTCCGGCGTCGTGAGCAGCACCGCGGTGCGCCCGTCTCGTGCGACGCTGAAGCCCGCCACGGCGCGCCGGCCGCCGACGACCCGCTCCACCGTCCCATCGCCGACGCGGATGCGCACGAGCTGCTCGGCGCGATCGTCGGAGAGTGTCGCGAGCACCGCGCGTCCATCGCTCGTGAACCGCGGCGCCGACACCGGTCGATCGAGCGAGGCGGTGACGACGCGTGCCGGCGCGCTGCCGTCGCTCGCGACGACAGCGAGCTTGTTGAGGTGATACGCCGAGAACCTGGGCTCGTCGCCGCGCACGAAGGCGATCCACCGTCCATCGGGCGACCACGACGGCCGGCCGCCATCGGGCCCGGCGAAGTCGGTGAGCTGCTTCGCGACGGCGCCCCGTCGCGCGTCGATGCTGAACAGGTCCGAGTCGCGGGCGCGCCCCGGCTCGGCAGGCGCTTCCCGCACGAACGCGATGCGTTGACCGTCCGGCGACCAGCTCGGCGAGTCGTCGTCGTGCCGCTCGCTCGTCAGCGTGTCCAGCCGCTTCGCCGCCACGTCGAACAGCGCCAGGTGCGTTCGCTTCGATCCGAGGTAGCCGGCGATGTCGCGCTTGAAGTTGTAGCGGTCGATCACGATCGGCTTCGGCGTCTTCTTCTCCGCCGTGTCCTTTCTCGCGATGGAGTCCGTCTCCTCCTCGAGCACCAGCACCAGCCGCCGGGAATCGGGCGACCACGCGAACTCTTCGATCCCTCCCTTGAGCGTCGTGAGCCGTTGCGCCTCGCCGCCGCGGCGGTCGAGCAGCCAGACCTGGCCGCCCTTTCCCTCCTGGCGCCCCGACACGAACGCCAGGTAGCGGTTGTCGGGGCTCCAGCGCGGCCTGCTCTCGGACTCCGGGGTGCTGGTGAGCCGGACCGTCTGCGTGCCATCCCAGCTCGTCATCCAGACGTCGGTGTCCGACTTGTCCTTCGCCGAATCTGCCGTGGTGACGCTGTACGCCACCCACGCGCCGTCGGGCGAGAGTTGCGGGTCGTTGACGACGCGGATCTGGTAGACGTCGGAGGCGCGGATCGGGCGTCGCGCCGTCGCTGCGGGCGTCGACTGGGCGTCGGTCTCGTGGAAGACGAGCACTGACGCGAGCGCCGCGAGTGCGGCTGGGGCAAGACGCATGGAGTCCTCGTGCGTGGCGCGGACGGCGAGACGGGCGGGCGCGCGGAATATACGGTCGAGTCGGCGCGAGGCGAGCGCGGCTCGGAGGCTCGCGCGCCGGATTACCTTTCGCGAGCCGCTTCATTCCATCACTTCGACCGACGATTCATGCTCGACTTCTACGACATCGACAGTGTGCTGACCGAGGAGGAGCGTGCCGTGCGCGACAGCGTGCGCCGCTTCGTGGACGAGCGCGTTCTGCCGATCATCGGCGACGCCTACGTCGAGGGTCGCTTCCCCAAGGAGCTCATCCCGGAGATGGGCGAGCTCGGCGTGTTCGGTGCGAACCTGCCCGAGGAGTACGGCTGCGCGGGGCTGAACAACGTGCAGTACGGCTTGATCATGCAGGAGCTCGAGCGCGGCGACTCCGGCGTGCGCTCGTTCGCGAGCGTGCAGGGTGCGCTCGCCATGTATCCCATCTACGCCTTCGGCAGCGAGGAGCAGAAGCAGAAGTACCTGCCCGGGATGGCGAAGGGCGAGATCATCGGCTGCTTCGGGCTCACGGAGCCCGACTTCGGGTCGAACCCGAGCGGCATGATCACGATGGCCAAGGAACAGGGCGACGGGAGCTGGCTCCTCAACGGCTCCAAGATGTGGATCACCAACGGCTCCGCTGCGAATATCGCCGTCGTGTGGGCCAAGACGAACGGCGACCCGAGCGACCGGTCGATCCGCGGCTTCGTCGTCCCCACCGACAGCAAGGGCTTCAAGGCGAAGGATCAGAAGGGCAAGCTGTCGCTGCGCGCCAGCGACACGAGTGAGCTGGTGTTCCAGGACGTGCACCTGCCCGCCGACGCGCTGCTGCCCGGGTCGGGCGGGCTCAAGAGCCCTCTCATGTGCCTCACCCAGGCGCGCTACGGCATCTCCTGGGGCGCGCTCGGCGCCGCGATGGCCTGCTTCGAGGAGGCGGTCGACTACGCGAAGAACCGCGTCATGTTCGACAAGGTGATCGGCGGCTTCCAGATCCAGCAGGTGCGTCTCGCCGACATGCTCACCGAGATCGTGAAGGGGCAGCTGGTGTCGCTCCACCTCGGACGGCTCAAGGACAAGGGGACGATGACGCCGCAGCAGGTGTCGCTGGCGAAGCGCAACAACGTGAACATCGCCACCGACATCGCCCGCGAGGCACGTCGCCTGCTCGGCGCCAATGGCATCCTGGCCGAGTACGGCGCGCTGCGTCACATGGCGAATCTGGAAAGCGTGTACACGTACGAGGGCACCCACGACGTGCACTCGCTCATCCTCGGCCAGGCGGTCACGGGGCTGAACGCCTTCAAGTAGGCTCGACTCGCGCGACGGGTGACGCGCGACGGGTGACGCGCTGCGGCTGGCCCCTCAGTCGAAGGGTTGCCCGGGTGCGGCGGAAGGAGCGGATCGAACGGATCGTCCCTGCACGGCGACCAGACTCCGTGCGCTGCGGCTCGCTCCGCAGCGTCAAAAACCAGGAGTGTTCGGACCGACCTCGGGACGCCGCCCGGCGCCACGATCCTGCCCTGCGGGTGCTGTCATCCGCCCCATCCGCCGCATTCGCCGCATCCGGGCAAATCCTTCGACTGAGGGGCCAGCCTTTCCGGCCCCCGTCCCTACCTCTGCACCGCGCCACCCTCTAGACTTCATGTGAATCTTTTCACATGGGAGCTCGGCGGTGAAAATTGCCGTCTGCATCAAGCGCACTCCGGATTCGGAGTCGCGCTTCAAAATTGCCGCCTCCGGCGCCGCGATCGATGAGACCGGGTTGAAGTTCGACATCGACGACTTCGCCGGCTACGCCGTCGAGGCCGCGCTTCAGCTCAACGAGAAAGCCGGCGGTGGCGAGACGGTGGTCATCGCGCTCGGGCCGGACAACGTCCAGGAGTCGCTGCGCAAGGCGATGAGCATGGGCGCCGACCGCGCCGTGCACCTCAAGGCCGACGCCAGCCCCCCCGACGGCATCGCCGTGGCCAAGGCGCTCGCCGCGGAGCTGAAGGGCGGCGGCTACGACCTGGTGCTGTTCGGCAAGCACGCCTTCGACACCTCCGCCGGCGTGGTGGGAACCGCGACCGCCGAACTGCTCGGCGTGCCGTGCGTGACGGCGGCATCGCAGCTCAGCGTGGTGGGCGGCAAGGTGATTGCGCGCCGCGAGCTCGAGGGCGCCGCCGAGATGGTGGAGTGTCCGCTGCCCGCAGTCGTCACGATCGATGAAGGAGTGGCGCGTCCACGCTACCCGTCGCTCAAGGGGATCATGGCGGCGAAGAAGAAGCCGCTCGAGTCGAAGTCCGCGCAGCTCGGCCCGATCCGTGTCACGGCCAGCAAGGCGGAGCTTCCTCCCGATCGTCCGGCGGGGCGCATCCTCGGCGAGGGCATCGCGGCGATCCCCGAGCTCGTCCGCCTCCTCCAGACCGAAGCGAAGGTGATCTGATGGCCAACGTCCTGGTGTTCGCGGAGACGCGAAACGGCGAGGTTCGCAAGATCGGTCTCGAAGTGGTGACGGCCGGGCGCAAGCTCGCCGACGCGAGCGGTGGTGGCGAGGTGCACGCGCTGCTCGCGGGACCCGTGGGAATCGGCAGCCACGCCGCGGTGCTCGGCGCGCATGGCGCCGACGTCGTGATCGTGGTCGAGAGCGCCGACTACACGCAGTTCGCACGCGAGTCGCTCGCCGCCACGGTCGCCGATCGCGTCCGCGCCGGCGGCTACCGCGCCGTGCTGCTCGGCTTCTCGGCCCAGGGCCGCGATCTCGGGCCGCGCGTCGCGGCTCGGCTCGACGCCCCGATCACGACCGACGTGACCGACTTCTCCGTGAGCGGGGATTCGATCAGCGTGAAGCATCCCGGCTACGCCAACAAGGTGAACATGACGCTGGTGATCACCGGCTCGCCGGTGGTGATCAGCGTGCGGCCCGCCGCATTCACCGCGACGGAGTCGCCGAAGGCCGGCCGGGTGGAGACGGCGCAGGCGGCCGCGCCGACTGGCGCGACGGTGAAAGTCACCGAGGTCAAGGAAGGCGCGAAGGGCCGGCCCGACCTCGGCGAGGCGTCGATCATCATCTCCGGTGGCCGCGGGCTCAAGGCGGCGGAGAACTTCAAGCTGATCGAGGATCTCGCCGACGCGTTCGGCAACGCCGCGGTCGGAGCGACGCGCGCCGTGACCGACGACGGGTGGCGTCCGCACAGCGACCAGATCGGGCAGACCGGGCGGCAGGTGAGTCCGCAGCTGTACGTCGCTGTCGGCATCAGTGGCGCCATCCAGCACCTCGCGGGCATGCGCTCGTCCCGGACGATCGTGGCGATCAACAAGGACAAGGAGGCGCCGATCTTCAAGGTGGCGGACTATGGGATCGTCGGCGACGTGCTCGAGGTGATCCCGGCGCTCACCGCGGCGGTGACGGAGGCGCGGAAGGGGCACTGATCCGATACAGCACTTCCGGCATCTCGCGCAGCCTCGCCGCGGCTGTCTCGGCGGTCAGGTCGCGCTGCGGCTCCCCGAGCATCTCGTAGCCCACGAGAAACTTGCGGACCGTCGCCGAGCGCAGGAGCGGCGGATAGAAGTGAAGGTGCAGGTGAGACTCCGGGTGTGCCTGCCCGTCGGTCGGCGCCTGATGAATGCCGGCCGAGTACGGGAAGGAGATCTGGAAGAGGTTGTCGTAGCGCGTCGTGACGCGCTTGACGATGTCGGCGAGCTGGTCCCGCTCTGCGTCGTCGAGCGCGCCGAGATGCGGCACCGGTCGGCGACTCACCACCAGCGTCTCGAACGGCCAGACGGCCCAGTACGGGACGACGGCGACGAAGCCGTCGTTGGCGCAGACCACGCGCTCCTCGCGCTCGAGCTCCAGCCGCGCGTAGTCGGCGAGTAGTGTGCGGCCGTGGCGCTCGAGATAGGCGCGACAGCTCTCGAGCTCCCGCGCCGGCTCGCGCGGCACCGAGCGCTGCGCCCAGATCTGCCCGTGCGGATGCGGGTTGCTCGCCCCCATCGCCTGTCCCTTGTTCTCGAAGATCTGCACGTGGCCGATCTCCGGTCGGGCGCCGAGCCGCTGGTACTCCTCGGCCCACACGTCCACGACCGCGCGAATCACCGGCACGCTCATGTCGGGCAGCGACAGGTCGTGACGCGGCGAGAAGCAGATCACCCGGCACACGCCGTTCTCGCGTGAGGAGACGAGCAGCGGGTCGTCCGGTGCCGGGACACCGCCGGCACTCGACACGGGTTTGAGCGCCGCAAAATCATTGTCGAAGACGAAGGTGCTCGCATAGTCCGGATTCCGCTCGCTGCCCGCGCGCTCGTTGCCCGGGCAGAGATAGCAGGTTGGATCGAAGGCCGGTTTGTGCTCGGCCGGCACCGACTCCACCTGTCCCTGCCAGGGTCGCGTCGCCCGGTGAGGCGACACCAGCACCCATTCGCCCGTCAGTTGGTTGAGCCGGCGATGCGGTTCGTCGTTGAAAAGCATGGACTCAATGTAGATCGCCGGGAACGGGATCGCCTGCGGAGCGCGCGCGTCGTTCTTGTTGTCGCCACGCCACCCCGGTAGCTTCCGCTCGCGCGCGCCATCCGGCGCGCCGTACCACGGGAAGGAGCGCCAGCCGATGACCGCAGGGAGTGCCGTATTTCTCTTGATCCTCGTCCTCGCCGCGGGCTTCTTCGCGCTCAATGTGCAGCGGCTGGTCGGCTACCTCCGGGTCGGCTACGCCGAGAATCGCACGGACCACATTGGCCGGCGACTGCGGAACGTCCTCGAGATCGGCATCGCGCAGAAGAAGATTCTACGCGATCCGGTTGCCGGCCCGATGCACGCGTTGATCTTCTGGGGGTTCATGGTGCTCACCGCGGGCACCGTCGAGATCCTGATCGCCGGCGTATTCCCCAGCTTCTCGTACGCGCGCTTCCTGCCGGATCTGTTGTACCAGGGCTACTCGCTCTCGCAGGACATCTTTGCCCTGCTGGTGCTCGCCGCCGTCGGCTTCGCTCTGTACCGCCGCCTCGTGCTGCATCCGAAGCGGCTCGAGGGCGACGACCTCGAGCACACCGACGCGGTGATCATCCTGAGCTTGATCGCCGGACTGATGATCACGCTGCTGCTCGCCACCGGGTTCCTGCTGGCGGCGGACCCCAGGGCGTTCGGCGCCGAGAAGGTGGTGTCGCGACCGCTGGCACTCCTGTTCGCGCGGTTGATGGACCCCGCCGCGGCCATCACGCGATATCACATCTTCTGGTGGGCGCACGCGCTGCTGATCCTCGCCTTCCTGAACTACCTGCCCTACTCCAAGCACCTCCACGTCGCCTCGTCGCTCATCAACGTGTTCTTCTCGAACACCAGCGGCCCCGGACAGAAGGGAGTGATGCGCTACATGGATCTCGATGCCGACGTCGAGCAGTTCGGCGCGAGCGACGTCGAGCACCTCAGCTGGAAGAACCTGCTCGACGGCTACTCGTGCACCGAGTGCGGCCGCTGCACGGCGGCGTGTCCGGCGAACATCACCGGCAAGCCGCTGAGCCCGCGCAAGATCATCGTCAACACCCGCCAGCGCCTGATGGAGAAGGCGCCGGTGTTGACCGGCGATCGCATGGAGTTCCTGCGCCCCGCCCTCCTGCATGGCGAGGGCGGCGACGCCGGCGCGACGACGCCCGAGCAGGTGATGGAGCATCGGTTGATGGACACCTACATCACCGAGGAGGAGCTCTGGGCGTGCACGAGCTGCCGCGCCTGCGTCACCGAGTGCCCCGTCAGCATCGACCAGCTCGACGTCATCAACCAGATGCGCCGCAACCTGGTGCTCACCGAATCACGCTTTCCCGAGGAGCTGCAGCCGGTGTTCGAGTCGCTCGAGCGCAACGGCTCGCCCTGGGCGTTCAATCCAGCCGACCGCGCCGAATGGACGCAGGGGCTCGACATCCCGACGATGGCGCAGCTCGCGGAGCGCGGCGAGAAGCCGGACATCCTGTTCTGGGTGGGCTGCATGGGATCGTTCGACGATCGCGCGAAGAAGATCACCGTCGCCTTCGCGCGCATCATGAAGCAGGCGGGGATCAACTTCGCCATCCTGGGGCAGGAGGAGAGCTGCCATGGCGATCCGGCACGCCGCATGGGCAACGAATACCTCTACCAGATGCTCGCCAAGGGCACGATCGAGACGCTCGACCGTTACGAGGTGCAGACGATCGTCACGCACTGCCCGCACTGCTTCCACCAGATCGGTAACGAGTTTCCGCAGCTCGGCGGCAACTACGAGGTGATCCACCACTCCACGTACATCGAGCGGCTGTTGCAGGAGGAGCGCGTTCCGCTGCGCAGCGCCGAGGGGCAGAAGCTCACGGTGGCCTACCACGACAGCTGCTACCTCGGACGCTACAACGACATCTACGACGCCCCGCGCGAGACGCTCAAGCGCGCGCTGCCGGTGATCACCCTGGTGGAGCCCCCACGCCACAAGGACCGCGGCCTCTGCTGCGGCGCGGGCGGTGGGCGGATGTGGATGGAGGAGAGCACCGGTAAGCGCATCAACGTGGAGCGCACCGAGGAACTGCTCGCCACCGGCGCCGACGCCATCGCCGTGGCGTGCCCGTTCTGCATGACGATGATGACCGACGGCGTGAAGGCGAACGGATCGACGGTGCCGGTGATGGACATCTCGGAAGTGGTGGCGGGGCAGATGCGGCAGTAGATCCAAAGGTCGGTAGGTCAGTTCGTCCGCAGGTCCGGACAGCAGTCCGGTGTTCATCCCGACCTACTGACAGTCCGACCTACCCACCTACCCTGATTACCCCACTTCCGTCCCCCACTGTACTCTCCACAGCGTCACCGTCTGCCTGATCTCGCCGTCCACGTAGGCGTGGGCCTGGCCGGTGGTCACCAGTCCGCGCTCAGTGCACTCCTCGCGAAAGGCATCGAGCGCGATGCGGCCCGGATCGGCGACGATCGCCTCGCCGCCGCGCACGAGGGTGGTGGCGATCGCGTTCGCCACGAGCGGCGCGTACCGATGCTCGTAGAGCACGTCCGACGCGAGCACCACGTCGAACTTGCCGAGATCGGGGGGCAGGGCGGTCCAATCCACCATCCGCGCGGCGATCGTGTCGCCGGTGGCGTCGGCCACGTTCAGCGTCGCGAACTGGAGGGCGTCGTCGTAGTAGTCGGTGGCGGTGACGCGCGCGCCGGCCATCGACGCGGCGATCGCGACCACACCCAGTCCACAGCCCAGCTCGAGCAGCCGTTGCCCCGACAGGCGCATCGTGCGCACCTCACGCGCCAGGATCTGCGCCGAGGGCCAGAGGTCGGCCCAGTACGGAAGCCGCTCGTCCATCACGTAGTCGTCCTCGCTGATCAGGTCGTCCGCGTTCGCGGGACTGAGCACCGAGACCTCGCGTCCACCGATCTGCAGGGTCCGGGTCGCCGTGCGGAACCGACGCTCGAGCTCGCGGCGCAGCGCGGGACGGTCCACCGGTGTCGGCGCGTCGCCGTCCGTCATGCCGGAAACGTCTCGCTTCCACCGACGTCGCCGTCGAGCGGGATGGCGCGCAGCACGACGCCTGCGGGGACGTCGAGCGGCTCGGGCGGCACCACGAGCAGCGCATCGGCGGTCGACATCGACGTCAACATCCCGGAGCTCTGCGCACCGGTGAGTCGCGCGCGCAGCGTGCCATTCGATCCGTCGCTGAGCACCACGCGCAAGAAGTGCGTGAGCGCCGCACCGAGCCGCAGCGGCTCGTCGAGCACCACGGCGAGCGTGCGGCGGTGCGGTCGCCGATGGCCGCCGAGAGTACGGAGCAGGGGCCGGCCGAACAGCTCGAAGGTGACGAGCGCCGAGACAGGATTGCCCGGAAGCCCGAGCCACGGCGCCCCGAACAGGCTGCCGAATCCGAGTGGCGCGCCCGGCCGCATCCGCACTCGCCAGAGCGAGAGCGTACCGCCCAGCGCGGTCACGACGGCTCGCGTGTAGTCGAAGTCGCCGACCGACACGCCGCCGGTGGTGAGCACGAGGTCGCACCCCTCTGCTGCGCGCAGCGCCTCGGCCAGTCCGGCCGGTTCGTCCGGCGCGATGCCGAGCGTCACCGGCTCTCCGCCGGCAGCGAGGATCGCGGCCTCGAGCGCATAGCTGTTCGACGACACGATGCGCTCTCCGCGCCGCACGGCGTCGAACCCCGAGAGCGGCACGAGCTCGTCGCCGGTCGCGAGCACGGCGACGCGCGGACGCCGGTGCACGACCGGCCGAGCGCACCCGACCGACGCCAGCACGCCGACGTGCGACGCACCGATCAGGGTGCCGGCGCGCATGACGACGGCGCCTTCCCGCACGTCCTCGCCCCGCGCTCGCACGTTGCGCGACGCGTCGCGAGCGTCGCGGACGAACACGGTGTCACCAGCACCCTCGGTATCCTCCACCCGCACCACCGAGTCGGCGCCGTCCGGGACCGGCGCGCCCGTCATGATGCGTACCGCCTCGCCCACCCCTACGGTTCGGGTGCCGCGCGAGCCGGCGGCGATCGTCTCCAGCACGCGGAGCCGTACGGGCGTGTCCACCGACGCCCCACGGATGTCGTCGGCCCGCACGGCGAAGCCGTCCATGCTCGAGTTGTCCCACGGTGGCAGCGAGACTGGCGACACCACGTCGCGCGCCAGCACTCGGCCCAGCGCCGCCTGCAGCGCGACGTCTTCCCGTTCGAGCGGGGCGACGCCCCGGAGCATGTGCGCACTCGCCTCCACCACCGAGAGGCGGGTGACGGTCACTCGAGACGGAGCGTCGCGAGACGGATGGCCAGCGCGTCCGAGAGCTGATCCACGCGGCGCGTCGGCACCAGGTAGTTGTTGCACAGTGCGCTGAAGAGCAGGGTGCGGCCGTCCGCCGTCGTCACATAGCCCGAGAGCGAGCGCACCTTGTCGAGCGTCCCGGTCTTGGCGTGCACGTTCCCCTCGGCCGCCGTCCCCTTCATGCGGTTGCGGATCGTGCCGTCCACCCCGGCGATCGGCAGCGCGTCGTAGAACAGCTTGAAATCCGGATGGCGCCGGATGGCGTCCAGTACGTGCACCACCGTGCGGGGCGACACGAAGTCGTGGCGCGACAGGCCGCTCCCGTCCCGCACCGAGAACCCGTCGGGGGCCGCCCCCCACGCCAGCAGCTGACGCGAGACCACCTGCTGCGCGCTGTCGGCGGTGCCGACACCGGTCTTGGTGAGCGCGAGGGTCTTGAACAGCAGCTCGCCGATCTGATTCTGCGACGGCTTCTCGAAGAAGGGAAGGATCTCGCGCAGCGTCGGCGAGTTCATTGTCGCGAGCGAGTCGAGTCGCGCCGTGGTGTCGGTGCGGGCCTCGTCGATCGTGAGGCCCCCGGCCCGCAGCGCCTCGCGCATCGCCGCCACGTACGCCGCTGCCTGATCGCGGAAGGCGATCTCGGCGACGACGCTGTCGCCCACGGCGACCGCTCCCGTCACCAGCACGCCGGCGTGCGACGAATCCTGCCCGAGCGTGATGCGGGAGCGGGCGGCGAGTGAATCAGCCGCACTGGAGCCGGCCGCGGCGCGGGCGACGGTGCTCGCGCGCACGATCAGCGCCGGGTACGACGTCACCGGGCGCGTGACGACCCGTACCGGGTCGCCCGCCC
>JBBQYZ010000024.1:0-12532 GCA_038208205.1 Gemmatimonadales bacterium
CGTCGCCGATGCCACGCACCTCCGCGGCGAGGTGCTGCACGCCCACCAGCTCCTCTCCGCGGGCGAGCAGCAGCGCGCGCTCGAGCACGTTGCGCAGCTCGCGCACGTTCCCGGGCCACGGATAGCTCCCGATGACTTCGAGCGCCTCGTCGCTCACACCATAGGGCGCGTTGGCGAGTCCGCGCCGGAGCTCGGTCACGAGCGCGGCCACCGTCTCCCGCATGTCCTCCGGCGACCGCGCGCGCAGCGGCGGCAGGTGGACCGGCATCACGCTGAGTCGGTAGTAGAGGTCTTCACGGAAGCGTCCCTCGGTCACCTCCGTCGCGAGGTCGCGCACCGTGGCGGCGATGATGCGCACGTCCACGGACAGTTCGCGCGACCCGCCGGTGCGACGCACCCGGCGCGCCTCCAGGGCGCGCAGCAGGATAGGCTGTAGCGCCTCGGGCAGTTCGGCCACCTCGTCGAGGAAGAGAGTGCCCCCGTCCGAGGCCTCGAACAGCCCAGGCAGCGGCCCTTCACCCATGCGCTCCACGCCGAACAGCTCGACCCCCAGCACGTCGGCCGGACGCAGTGCGCAGCTGACCTCGTGAAAGGGACGAGCGCCGCGCGGACTGAGTGCATGGATCGCGCGCGCCACCCGTCCCTTGCCCACCCCGCTCTCGCCGACGAGCAGCGCGACGGTGCGCTCACTGCGCGCGAGCTGCTCGACCTGCGAGGCGAGCTCGCGCATCGGTGTCGAGGGACCCAGGAGCATCTCGGTCGCGGCGCGCCCCGTGCGCGCGCCCGCAGCGCGCGTCAGCTCGCGCAGCTGTGCCTTCTCCAGCGCCCGGTCCACCACGGCGCCGAGGTGCGCGAGCTCCACCGGCTTGGTGAGGAATCCCTCCGCTCCCGCCTGCATCGCCTGCACGGCGATCGGGATGTCGCCGTGCCCCGTGATCATGATCACGACCGGGCGATGCTCGCGCGTCCGCTCCAATACGTCGAAGCCGGAGATGTCGGGGAGGTAGAGGTCGAGCAGCATCACCGCCGGCCGCTCGCTCTCGGCGAGTGCCACCCCTTCCAGGCCGGTGTTCGCGCGCAGCACGTCGTGCCCGGCCCGCTCGAAGTAGCGTCCGAGCGCCGAGGTGATCTCCACTTCGTCATCGACGATGAGGATCTTGGCCATCAGGTGCGGGAGCGCATGGCGGTGTGGCTCAACGGCGGGGGACGAGCAGGTGCGCGGCGAGGGGCTCGACGGTGATCTCTGCCGGCGTGGGGCCGAGCAGCTCGCCATCGGCTTGGAGGGAGAGCACCGGATCGGTCACGAGCCGGAACGTCGTCCCCTTCCTGTATAGTATCGTCGCGTCGGGCCGAAAGTCACGCCGCGTGACCCGCCACATGATCCGCATCGCGTCGCCGAGGTGCCGCGGCGAGAAGATGCAGCAGTCCAGCACTCCGTCGTCGACCAGGATGTCCGGGCCGAAGGCGATCCGATCCTCGAGGATCGCGCCGAAGTTGGCGAACAGCACCGCCGCCGCGCGCCGCTCGATGATCTCGCCGTCGATCTCGACGCGCGCCATGAAGAACCGGCGCAGCAGCACGGCCCGCAGCGCGGCGCGGGTGGCCATGATCGTGTACGCCAGCACGCCGAGCCGGCGCTTCATCCAGCGCGGAGTCTCCTCCACCATCGACGCGTCGATCCCCACGCCGGCGGCGACGGCAAAGCGGTGGCCGTGCACCACCCCGAGGTCGATCCGGCGCACCTCGCCGTGGAGCAGGGCGGGGACAGCGAGGTTCACCGAGCGTGGAATGCCGAGGGCGCGGCCCAGCAGGTTGCCGGTGCCGCCGGCCAGCACGCCGATCGGGATGCCGGACCAGGCGAGCGCCCCCGCCACCTCCATCGCGGTCCCATCGCCGCCGAGGGTGAACACGCGGTCGTAGTCCCGCCCGCGCGCCGCGGCGATCTCCGCGGCGTGCCCCGCCCGCTCGGTGCGCACGACGTCGCAATGAACGCCCGCCGCTCGGAGCGCCTCGAGCGCTGCGCCCTCGAGCCGGGTGCCCCGCCGCGACGCCGGGTTGGCGATGAGCAGGACGCGGGTCGTCAGAACTGCCAGGATCGAAGCAGCGAGAAGCCGAGCTGCGGCGGCGTCTGCACGAAGCCACGCACGTTCATGTTCGAGCCGCAGCGCAGCGAGGTGGCCGACGGGTCGAGACCGGCTCGGATGGACAGCCGGTCGGGTCCGGCCTGCGGGAAGCGGTATTCCACCTTCCCCTCGATCGAGTTGCCCAGCCCGCGCAGCCCGGAGTTCTGATCGTCGGCTCCGGAGGAGAACGCCGGGCAGAGGCCGGTGCTGAAGCTCAGGAAGAGGCGGTCGCTGATCTGCTTCTCGCCCCCCAGACGCGTGCTCCGGAAGATGCTCGAGACCTGCGGGCCCGCTGTTCCGCCGTTCGTCGGGTCGTCGTTCGAAAGGGTGCCCGACTGGATCTGGAACAGGTCCATGAAGCCGAACTGCTCGCGCAGCCGTTGATTGAGCGAGGCGCTGATCGTGGGCAGGAGGAATTCGGAGGCGCGCTGCGCGCTGCTCGCGCCGGTGCCCCCTGTGAGCTCGGCGCTCGGCCGTCCCGTCGCCAGATAGCTCACGAGATCGGACTGCGGAATGGTCGGGTCGTTGCTCGACAGCTCGAGCGCCGGCTGCGGGAAGAAGTTGCCGACGATCCGCGCCTGCACCGCGATGTCGGCTCGGCTCGTCTGCTTCACCCGATACGACGCGGTCACGTCGATCGCCGGATTGAAGTCCGGGGTGCCGAAGAAGGTGATGCGGCCGCGCTGCACCTGGAACTCGCGTCGCACCACCCCGAGGTCGAGCAGGTAGGTGCCCCGGTCGGCGCTCAGCGAGCCGCTCAATGCGAGCCGGTACTTCGGCGATGCCTTCGAGCTGTCGGTGAGCAGGTCGCGGTCGAACGAGGTGAACGAGGCGTCGCGCTCGTCGCGCGCTCGCGTCACGTTGAGCGACCCGCCCAGCTTGATGCTCGCCTCCTTGGACCGCAGCCACACTTCGTCGCCCAGGTTCACCGACACGCCCGCCAGCTTGAGATGCTCCACGAGTGTGCTCGGTGCCGCCGGCATCAACGAGCGATTGCGCACGTCGGTCGTGTCGAACAGCATGGCGAAGTCGTCGAGGGTGATCTCCTCGAGCTCCTTCTTCACCAGCTCGGGGATGAAGATCGTGCCCCGGTCGACGTTGACCGAACCGCTCAGCGTCGCCTCCGCCGGGGTGCCGACGAGCGTCAACCCTCCCGCACCGGTGGAGACGTCGAGCCGCGCGAGCGACCGCTTGTCCACCGCGCGCAGCGTGCGCGCGTCGAACTTGAGGTCGAGTCGCGGGTTCGTCAGCGACCGGTACACCACCGAGCCCGCGAGCACCGCGCTCCCGCCGCTGGCGGGGCTCGTCCATCGCAGGTGGTCGATGGCAAGTGAGTCGCGCGCCGCGTCCACGCGGAACAAGCCGTCGATCTCGGCGAAGCGCAAGCCGGCGTCGGGCACCTCGATCGCGCCGTCGCGAATGCTCGCCACGCCGCCGACGTGCGGCTTGGAGGGCGCGCCGCTGATCGCGAGGTCGAGCGCGAGGCGGCCCTTTGCGTTGCGCAGCCTGGCCGAGAGCGCTTCCACCAGGGCGAGATCCACGCTGTCGGCGTGGATCCGGCCGTGCAGCGAATCACCGGTCGTGCGTGCCGAGAACAAGGTGAGCGCCACGGGATAGTCCACCGCGGCGTCGAGGATGGAGCGTCCGCCGCGCAGCAGGTTGGCCTGAACCTTCGCCCGCTCGTTCGCGTAGTCGCCTGTCACGGTGAATGCCTCGGCCGATAGTCCGCTGAACTTCACTCCCTGCACCGTCGCGTCGAACAGCATCGTCGGACGCTCGCGGGGGCCCGTCGCGTTGAACTCCGCCGTCAGTTGGCCGTCGAGCGGCGACGCGAGCTGCGCGAGGGATCCCAGCTCGGCGAGCGGCAAGGCGTCGACTCGCAGGTGCACCTGCGCGGTGCCGATCGTCGGCACGCGCGCGGAACCGCTGAGCTTTCCGCCCGTCGCGTTGGCCAGCACCAGGGTGTCCATCATAAGTCCGACGGGCGACTGGTTCAGCTGCGTCGGCCGGCGCAGCGTCCACTCCGCGTCGCCGATCGCCAGACGAACGGTATCGAGCTGAACGCCCGTCGTGTCGCCGAGCGCTCGCCATTCACCAGCGGCCCAGAGCGCGGCGCCGGTTCCGGTGGCGGCACCCACACCGAACCGCGCCCGACCGCGATCGAGCAGCTGCGCCGCCAACGAGGCCGTTCGCACGTGAAGGCCGCCAGCCACGATCGTGTCGGCCCGCAGGTCGACCGTGCCCGTCGTGTGCCCATTCACGCTCCTCACCGCGAGCGCACCCTGTAGCACGTGCGCCAGATTTCCGTTGCGATACAGCTCGCGGCCCGTGAGCGCACCCCGCACGTCCAGCGAATCCAGGAAGCCGCGCAGGCTTCCGCGAAAGGCGAGCGAGCCGAGGAGCGAGTCCCGCTGCGCTGGCGCGCCGTCGAGCAACGCGCCGCGGCTCTCGAGAAACTGCCGCAGGCCGCCGAGTGAGTCGATGTCCACCGCCAGCATGAGCGAGTCGCCTCCGACCCCACGCGTCAGTCCCAATGAGCCGTGCGCGCGCAGCGTGCCCGGCCTGCCGGCGACGCGCAGCGTGTCCACGTGCACGATGCCGCGGTCGAACCGTACCTGCGTCGCGCCATCGGCGATGTGCACTCCTTCGACCTGCGACCGATCGAGGCGCAGGCCGAGGGCGCCGGCAAGGTTGGCCAGCGAGTCGCCGACGAGGTCGACGTCGAACCGGCCGGCGAGCACCGACGTGGGAGTCGGCCGGCCCACCAGCATCGCCGCGCTCAAGGCATCGAACGTCCCGCTGCCGTGCGCGCCGTAGCCGCCGAGTGAGTCGGCATCCACGCGGCCGGCGTAGGTGAGATGACCTGCCGCGCCCGTCAGGTCGGCCTCAACCTGCAGGTCGGGCGCCGTTCCCTTCAGGTGCATGGGGCCACTGAAGGTGCCGCGGAGCGGCAACAGCGGGTACGACCGCGCAAGCGACGTCAGCGAAACGGGCGCGAGCTGCAGATTCAGATCGTAGTCCATCAGCGTGCCGTACGTGACGCGCCCCCCGCCCGTCGCATGCGTCGGCTCGGCCGGGCCGTCCGTATGGGTGATCGTCGCGTTCGAGACACGCACGTCGAGCCACGACGAATCCAGCACCGCGCTTCCGCTCATCAGACCGCCGAGCTTGGGAAACGCCGGGTAGATCGCCGTCAGCGTGCGCAGGTCGAGACGGTCGGCGGACGCGCTGAAGTGGTGAAACGCCGTGAACGCGGGGAAGAGGATGTCGAGCTCCCCGTGTCCGGTGAAGTGCGACACCGCGCCCGGCACGTGCGCGTCGTGGAAGGTCATGTCCGCCGCATCGACGACGAAGTTTGTCAACGGTCCGCCGCGCGCCGACACCGTGCCGGTGAGGGTCCCCTGCCAGTCGGCGGGAAAGGGCTTGCCGTTGAGCGCACGAAGGAGGTCCCAGTCGACCGGATCCGCCTGGAGCTTGACGTCGTGCACCGAGAGGACCCGCCCTCCGGTCTCGAAGGTCATCGCCCCGCGCAGCCGCGACCGGGTGGTGCGCACGTCCATCTGGCTCAGGGCGTAGTCGAGCTGCTTGAGGTTCCGCTCGTTCCTGATGTCCAGCACCATCCGGCCGCCACCCGTCCGCGGCAGTGTCGGGTACACCCAGGCCACGTCGGCGAGGGAGACCGAGTCGCCCCACACGCGCACGGCGTACCGCACAGGAAGATCGCTCCCCCACGTCACCTTGCCCTCGCCCCGACCCGTCGAGCCGGGCAGGTCCCAGTGCGGCACCTTCATCCACACCGAATCGCCCTGCATGCGCACCACGCCGGCGACGTTGCGCCAGCGGAAGTCCGGCACCGACTCGATCGCGTGGAGGGTGTCGATCACGAACAGCCGCCCCGCGCTGTCCGGATCGGCGATCCGCATGTACGGCGAGAACAGGTAGCCGTTCGTCCAGCGGTAGCTCTGGGTGAGGCCCTCGCGCGCTCGTCGGATCTCGTGATCCTTGCGCGCCAGGTTGAACCGCAGCGCACTGTCGCGCCTCACGCCGTGCAGCGAATCGTCGACGTGCCAGGGCATCGTCACGCGAAAGCTCGCGCCGCGCACGTGGGCCGAGTCGATCACGATGAACTCGCCGAAGCCGCGCTCCGGACCCTTCGGGCCATTGGATCTCCCGCGGTCGAACATCCGCTTGAAGTTCCACGTGTAGTCCTCGTGCTGCCGGAGCACCACCACCGGGTGCTCCACCTCGACCTGTCGCAGGCGGATGCGGCGGTCCACGAGGTCGCGCGGATCGTACTGCAGGCGCACCGGCCCCGTGGCGACGAACAGCGAGTCCTGATCGTCGCGCAGCTCGAGCGAGTCGATCTGGAGTCCGGTGACGAAGTTTCCGCTCACCCGGCCGATGTGCAGGCGTCCTTTCATCGACGACGCGACCCGGGCCTCGACCCAGCGCCGCAGTGCATCCTGCCCCCGATCCGTCCTCGTCGCCACGAGCCCGACGCCCACCACGATCACCCCCAGCACGACGAGCGTGCAGAGACTGACGAGGGCGATGAAGCGGCGACGAGTCGTGCGGCGGGGCATGCGGCGGCTAGGGGCTCAGAAGTCGGGTCCGATCGAGAACGTGAAGGTGAGACGGCTGAGGAAGGTGCTCTTCTGCTGCGGCTTGAAGCTGTTGGGACACGCGACGTCTCCCTGCTGCTCGAGGTCGCCGTTCGCGTTCGGCACGGCGGGGATCCTGTTGCCCGGGCTGACGCAGTAGAGCGGCGCGACGCCTGTCTCGCTGTTGAGCGCCTCGTAGTAGATCGCGCCGGCGGGTCGGGGGAATGGGTTGTACCCCACGTTCGCCTGGAAGGGCCCCACCGGAGTGAACACCCGAACCCCTACCCCCGGGGTCCACCGCAGGCCATTCAGGTACAGCGCCGACGCCTTGTGCGTGCGGCGGCCCACCACCGTGCCGCGCTGCCACACGTCGCCGGCGTCGGCGAAGATCGTGTACTGGAGCAGCTCGGGGAAGAAGCGGCTGCGGAGGCGCAGCTCCACGTTCGTCACGATCAGCGAGTTGCCGCCCACCGGTACCACGTTGCTGTTCACCCGCTGGCTGTCGGGGGTCGCCCCGAGCTCGAGGTACACCGTGTCGCCGCCGCCCGCCACCCGCCTCGGGGCGGCATCGGCGATGTAGATCAGGTCACCGAGCGCGTTCTGCTGGAAGCCGCGCACGCTCGTCGCGCCGCCCGCGTAGAGCCGCTCCTCGGGCGGGACGAAGCCGGTGGAATCGCGGAAGGAGAGCGTGCGACCGAGCACCGTGCCGAGGCGCACCCGCGCAGCGAAGGTGACGCCCGCGCCCAGCGCCTTGTAGTAGGACGCGTCGCTCAGTCCCTTGAGGAACTGCAGCGCGCTGTCCGAGCCGATCTCGCGCATGGCGGTGCGGACGTCGAGCCGTACCACCGTGCCGGCGCGCGGGATGAACTGGTCATCCGTGCGCACCCGCTCCACGTGCGCGCTGGCCACGGCGAGCCGGCGATTCCGATCCGTGATGAACGCGCGGTCCTCCGCCTTGCACCGGCTGAACAGCGCGCACAGCAGCGCCGGCTGCGCTTCGGTGCGGCCGTACTCCAGGGCGTACCCCAGGCGCAACGGAATCCCGCGCACCACGTCGCGGGTGAACGATGCCTCTCCGCCAACCACCGTCGTGCGCAGGAACGCCCGATATTCGCTCCGGCGCTCGCTGTAGAGCGAGAAGGTCGGCGACGCGCGGAACCCGAACAGGGTCGGCAGCCGCAGCGACACCGAGGAGAAGTAGTTCAGCTTCTCGCTGAAGGGATCCTCGCGGATGGTCGTCGCGCACAGGTTGCCATCGCCGATCCGGGTCGGCGTGCCATAGCCCACCTTCGAGACCTGCGCCGTGAGCTCGAGTCGGCGCGCGCCGCCGAAGAAATTCTTGTCGGTGTAGCGCGTGCGCTCCTTGAGGCAGTCGAGGGTGGACCAGCCGATCTCGGTGTCGACCTGCCGCAGGTAGTTCTCGCGCAGCCGGAGGTCGAGCGTGATGAGCGAGTCTCCCGCCGGCTGCAGGCTGTCCGGGGCGAGCCGCAGCTCCACGTTCCGGAACAGGTCGGTCTGATAGAGCTCACGCTGCGCTTCGGCGATCTCACGCTCGCTGTATGTATCGCCCGTGCGCACGCTGGACAGTCGGCGCACCGTGGAGGCGCCGAGCCGGGCGGACTCCTGCCCCGGCAGCGGCTCGTTGAAGACGCGGATCTCGCCGATGCGGGCGCGATTGCCGGGAAGCACGGTCATCCCCACCGTCGCGCGGCGCGACGCGGTGTCCACCGTGTAGCTCGCCGCCACGTCCGCCCGCGGGTAACCGGTGTTGCGCAGCCGCCCCTTTATCGTGTCGATCGACGACTGGAGCTGCGTCCGGTCGAACGGGCGTCCCCGCCGGAGGGTGATGTCTCCCGTGTCGACCACGGCGCGCACCGCGTTGTCCAGACCCGAGATGCGAAGCGTGTCGATGAGGACCGGTTGTCCCTCCTCGATCAGGAACGCGACCCGGACGCTGCCGTCGTCGTTGGCCGTCACCGTCGTGTCCACCGCGGTCGAGTAGTAGCCGTGCCGCTGGTAGAACACGCGGAGCCGGCCGACGTCGAGTCGCAGCGCGTCGCTGTCCAGGCAGCGGCGCGTGCCGAACGCGTGCAGCCGACGCTGCAGGAAGTCGGAGGACGTCGTCGAGACGCGCAGGGCGAGGTCCCGCCCGGTGAAGGCATGGTTTCCGCTGAACACGAGCGACCGCACCTCGCGTTCCCCTTCGGTACCGTCGCACTCCGCACTCTGCGCGCGCGCCGATGCCGCGCTGGCGAGGATCAGCAGCGCGGCGATGCCGACACGGCGCCCGAGCAGCCGCGCCGCACGGCGGACCGCGGTCATCCCGGCGGCCGTCGTCCCGCGCCGGTCGTGTGTCGCGTGCCCGTTCGGCGTTGCTCGGGCAGCAACGGGGTCCGCTCGAGGAAGAGGCGCGCCACGTAGAACGCCGCCAAGCCCGTCACGATTCCGGCACTGATCGCCGGAATGAGCTCAGCCCCCGTCAGGGCGCGACGATAGACGTAGCCCTCCAGGCGCGCCGGGGCGGGCGACGGACGGTCCGAAGGCGTTGCCATGCGATGAACGAGGGAAGGAAGGGACGCTACTTGCAGCTAGCGGCGGACGATACACGACGCGCCCGCACGGCGGGCGTCACCGGGGGCGCGCTTCATTGACGCTCCACTGCAGGGCGGATAAGTTCTCGCGCCTTCGCCATGCTGTCAACTGCTTACGCCAGAAGGTCATGCGCCGTCGTACGCCCCTGCTCCTCCCCGTCCTTCTGCTAGCCTGCGGCGGCGGCGCCGCCGACACCGATCGACGCACGATCGTCGACTCGCGCGACAACTACGATCCCCGCTCGCTCGACCCGGCCCTTTCCACCGATGTCCCCACCGGCCGCGCGGTCGCCTATCTCTTCGACGGCCTGACCCGCTTCACTCCCGACGCGCGGGTGATCCCCGCGCTGGCCACACGATGGGAGGTGTCGCCCGACGGTATCACCTACACCTTCCATCTCCGCCGTGGAGTCATGTTCACCGACGGCACGCCCTTCGTCGCGCGGCAGGTCGCTGCGAGCTGGCGGCGCGTGCTCGACCCCAAGGTGCGCGGCGGCCGCGGCTGGCCCCTCTACCCCATCCTCGGCGCCAAGGAGTTCGCCGACGGCAAGGCGACGTCCATGACGGGGATCGCGACGCCGAACGACTCCACCGTCGTCGTCACCCTCAAGGAGCCGTTTGCCATCTTCCCCAAGCTGCTCGCCATGCCGGTCGCGGCCATTGCCCCCGACCGCGTCCCCGCCGACTTCGGTGAGCACCCGGTCGGCACCGGACCGTGGAAGCTCGTGGAGTGGAAGCACGACGATTATCTGCTCTTCGCCCCCAACAAAGGCTACTGGGGCGGCGCACCGAAGGCCGACTCCCTCAAGGCACGCGTGATCGCCGAGCCGAGCACCGCGGTCGCGGAGTTCCAGAGCGGCAACGTGGACGTGCTGCAGGTGCCGCAAACCGAGATCCGGGACTGGGAGGAGGACGCCGAGCGCCGACCGCTGCTCGTCTCCACTCCGTCGCTCGAGCTGGTCTACGTCGCCATCAACACCACGCGCGGCCCGCTCGCCGACGTGCGCGTGCGCCAGGCGATCAATCACTCGATCGATCGGCGTGTCATCCTGCGCAACCTGATCGCCGGCCGGGGCCAGCTCGCTGCCGGGGTCGTTCCCCCGTCGCTGCCGGGCTCGGACACCACGCGGATGGGCTACCAGTTCGACACCCTGAGGGCCCGTCAGCTGCTACGCGAGGCCGGACATCCCGACGGCATCGAGCTCGAGATCTGGTGCTCCACCGTTCCCCTCTACGTCAGGCTCGCCGAGACGCTGCAGGGCTACCTCGCGCTCTCCGGCATCAAGGCGAAGATCGTGCAGCGGGAGAGCGCCGCGGCGCGCGAGGCGGCGCGGAAAGGGCAGGCGGACCTGTACGTGAAGGACTGGTACGCCGACTATCCGGACGCCGAGAACTTCCTCTACCCGCTGTTGCACAGCGCCAACAAAGGGGTGGGGGGCAACGTGTCCTACTACAGCAATGCGCGCTTCGACACCGTCGTCGACTCGGCGCGCCGCGAGCCCGACGAGGCGAGGCGCGTTGCGCTCTATCGGCAGGCCGACGAGATGGCGTTCCGCGACGCGCCGATGGTCTTCCTCTACTTCTATAGTGAGCTCATCGCCGTCCAACCCTGGCTCAGGAACTTCGTGCCGCCCACGATCTTCAACGGCCAATCCTGGACGACCGTGACGATCGCGCACGACAGCGCGAAGGCCGGCCGGTGACCGCATTCATCATCAGACGGCTGCTGCTCTCCATTCCCACGCTGGTCGGTGTGCTGATCGTCGCGTTTCTGCTCCTCTTCGTCGCACCCGGCGATCCGGTCCAGGCGATGGTGGGCGAGCGCGCCGACGAGGAGACGATCGCTCGGCTGCGGCAGGAGCTTCGGCTCGATGATCCCCTTCCCGTGCAGTTCGGCCACTACGTCGCCGGCATCGTACGGGGCGACCTCGGCCGCTCCTACATCACGAACCGGCCGATTCGTCGCGACATCGTCGAGCGCTTCCCGAAGACGCTGCAGCTCGCCGGCGCGGCGATGCTGCTCGCCACGGTGTGCGGCGTGACTCTCGGCGTGCTGAGCGCGCGCAATCCGGGTGGGCTGATCGATCGTGTCGGGCTCGGCGTCGCCTACCTCGGCATCAGCTTTCCCGTGTACTGGGTCGGGCTGCTGCTCATCCTGCTCTTCGCCGTCACGCTGCACTGGCTTCCGCCCTCGGGGTTCGGCGGCGCGCGCTACCTCGTGCTGCCGGCGCTCGCGCTCGGCATGCGTTCCATCGCCTTCCTCGCGCGGATGACGCGATCCGCGATGCTCGACTCACTCGGCGCCGACTATGTGCGCACCGCGCGCGCCAAGGGACTGGGAGAGCGACTGGTGGTCGGCCGGCACGCCCTGCGCAACGCGCTCATCCCGATCATCACCGTGCTGGGCCTCGACTTCGGCGCCTACCTCACGGGCAGCATCCTCACCGAGACCATCTTCTCGTGGCCGGGTCTGGGACGGTACGTCGTGAACGCGATCGCGCGGCGCGACCTGCCGGCAATCCAGGGCTCGGTGCTGTTCCTGAGCGCCGTGTTCGTGCTGGTGAACCTCATCACCGACGTGGCGTATGCGAAGGCGGATCCACGGGTGACCTATGGGTGAGGGTGGGCGAAGCATGGTCGCGTCCGCTACGCCGCGTAAACATTCGTAGCGTCTGCCCTGCCCTCGGTCGCTCGGCGCGGGTAGACTGATAGGATTACGGTCGATAGGCCGTCGCGACGACGACCGTCGGGTTGCCGAGTGGCGCTCGCGTCGCGCGCGTGCAGCGGGAGCGACATCATGCGGATGCGTCGTCGGGTGTCACCGTGGTTTGCGGCGTTCATCGTTCTGTCGTGCGGCAATCCGACGGGAGTGGACCGGAGTCCGACGCAGGGTGTCGCGGCCATCGTCGTTGACCCGGCGTCGTCTACCCTGATCGTCGGAACCGAGCTGCCATTGCACGCCGCGGTGCAGGACGCCAGCGGCGGTCTGGTGACCGACGCCGCGGTGACATGGACGGTGAAGGATCCCGCCGTCGCGAGCGTCTCGGCCTCGGGTGTGGTCAGCGCGCGTAGTGTCGGAATCACCCAGGTCGCCGCCAACGCCAGCGGCCGGTCGGGGATCGCCACGATCACCGTCCAGCAGGCGCCGGTAGTCACGACCACGGTGACCGAATATGTCGAGGAAACGGTTTATCGACCGCCGGTTCGCCGCGCCTAT
>JBBQYZ010000025.1:0-12418 GCA_038208205.1 Gemmatimonadales bacterium
TGGTCAGGGCCGCCCGCGTCATGCATCTCACCGAACGCCAGGCGGGGGAGTTCTACTCCGTGCATCGCGAGCGACCCTTCTACGGCGAGCTCGTCCAATTCATGACGTCGGGCTCGTGCATGCCGCTTGTTCTGGAGAAGACGAACGCCGTGCTGGCGCTCCGCGACGCGATCGGCGCGACCGATCCCAAGGAGGCGGCCGAGGGCACGGTCCGGAGGCTTTTCGCCGAGTCCAAGGGGCGAAACGCCATTCACGCCTCCGACTCGGACGAGAATGCGGAGCGTGAAACGCGGTTTTTTTTCGCCGAGACGGAGCTCCTGATGGGGTAGTGCGCGCTCATGGTCGGTGGAGGGTGACGGCAAGAGCAGCCACTCGCCACGCACTAGCCATCACCGAGCGCCGACCCTTGATAACCTCAACGGGCGCAAGTACTTTTCCAGGCTATGCTGTCCTTTGACATCCGGTCACTTACCGAGCGCGCCGTCGCCGTCGACGACACACTGTCGGCGGACGATCCGGTGTGGCAGGATGACGATCCCACGCCGTCGGCGCCAATTCGCGTCAGGGGTCGATTGTCACCCGCCGGACCGAGCCGATTCTACTGGCACGGCACGATCGAGGGTGAGATGTCGCTGGCGTGCCGCCGCTGTCTGGGCGATGCGACGGGTCGCGTCTCCGAGGAGGCGCACCTCATCTATGCAGAAGCGGGGGCTGAGGGAGTCGAGGACGACCCGGACGTCTTCCTGCTCGGCGACCGATCGACGGAGCTCGACCTGCGTCCCGCGTTGCGGGAGCAGTGGTTGTTGAACGTTCCAGGCTACGCGTTATGCCGGGACGACTGTAAGGGGTTGTGTCCGACGTGCGGCGCCGAGTTGAACCTCGACGCTTGCGACTGCGCTGCGTCCGTGGCGGATCAACGCCAGGACGCACTGCATCCGCCGCACGACGGTCAGCCCTGAGTCGCCCGGTTCCTTTCCCTTTCCGACCAGACCATGGCCGTCCCGAAGCGCAGAACATCCAAGCGGAAGAAGCGCGCCCGCAACACGCACAAGACCGCTCCGGCGATCGCGATTCAGAAATGTCCCCGCTGCCAGGCCATGAAGCGCCCGCACCATGTGTGCGCCGAGTGCGGCTACTATGCGGGTGAGCAGCGAGTAGCAGCCAAGGAAGCCTGACATTGGCGCGGATCGCGTTGGACGCCATGGGGGGAGATTTCGCCCCCCGGGCGACCGTAGCCGGCGCGCTGCTCGCGCTCGCCGAGCTCGATCCCGATCACTCGATACAGCTCGTCGGACAGACCGCCATCGTGGACGCCGAAATTCGTGCGCTGCTCGACGGCGATTTCGCCGCGCACGCCAACCAACGCGACCGCCTCACGCTCATCGAAGCCCCCGACGTCGTCGAGATGACCGACAAGCCCAGCGGCGTGGTCCGCGCGAAGCCGAACAGCTCGATGGCGGTCGGTCTTCGGCTCCAGATGGAAGGACGCTCGGACGCGTTCGTCTCCGCCGGCAGCACGGGTGCCCAGATGGCCGCGTCGATGATGCTGCTCAAGCTGCACGCGGGGGTCAAGCGCCCGGCGATCGTCACGCTCTTCCCCTCGGCACGACAGCCGGTCGCCGTACTCGACTCGGGCGCCAATGTCGACTGCTCCGCCGAGGAGCTCATCCAGTTCGCGCGCCTCGGCGCAACGTACGCCGAGTGCGTCCTTCGGCGCGAACGGCCGGCCGTGGGATTGCTGAGCATTGGCGAGGAGGCGGAAAAGGGAAATGCCGTCACCAAGGAGGCCCATCAGCTCCTCCGCGCGGCAGGGCTCAACTTCATCGCCAATGTCGAGGGTCGCGACCTGCCCGCGGGTGGCACCGAGCAGCAGGCCGTGGACGTCGTGGTCTGCGACGGCTTCGTGGGCAACGTCATCCTCAAGTTCTACGAGGCGATCGGCCCGTTCATGATCGACACGCTCCGGAGGGCAGGGGTCGACGGCGACCAGCTCGCCGCGGGGCTCAAGCACCTCGATTACTCGGAATACGGCGGCGCCCCATTGCTCGGCGTGAAGGGAGTGAGCATCATCTCCCACGGTAAGTCGTCGCCGCGCGCGATCAAGAATGCCGTGAAGGTGGCCGCGCAGGCGGTGTCGAGTGGCATGAACGATCAGATCGGCCAGCGCCTCGGCGCGGCTACGGAGAACGCTGCGTGAATCCACCGGTTGCGTACGTCGCGGGCACCGGGCGAGGTATTCCGGCCCGCGTGATGACCAACCACGACTTCGCGGCGCTGGGGCTCGAGACCTCGCACGACTGGATCGTCGAGCGCACTGGCATCGTCGAGCGACACATCTGCGCTCCGGGAGAGACGACCTGCTCGATGGCGGCCACCGCCGCGCGCGCGGCCATGGACCGGGCGGGCGTTGATGCGCACGAGCTCGATGCGATCATTCTCAGCACCGCGACACCGGACCGGCTCCTACCAGCGACGGCGGTCGACCTGCAAGCCGAGTTGGGCGCCACGCGCGCCGCCGCCTTCGACATCTCGGCCGCCTGTACGGGCTGGTTGTACGGCATGACCGTCGCTGAAGGGTTGATGGCCTCGGGCGTGATCAACACGGCGCTCGTCGTGGGCGCCGAGAAGATGAGCGCCATCGTCGACTGGCAGGACCGCGCGACATGCGTGCTCTTCGGCGACGGCGCCGGCGCGGTCGTCCTCAGGCGGGCCGAGGGCGGGCAGCGCGGCATTCTCAGCGCGTACATGAAGAGCGACGGAACGCTTGCGGAGCTGTTGTGGCGTCCCAGCGGCGGCGCGAAAGTACCCTTCACCCAGGCCGTGCTCGACGACCGCTCGACCTTCGTGCGCATGGCGGGACGGGAGGTGTTCAAGCACGCCGTCCGCTCGATGAGCGATGCCTGCGACCGTGCCCTCGACGGCGCCGGCCTGCACGGTGAGGACATCGACGTCCTGATCCCGCACCAGGCGAACGTCCGCATCATCGAGGCGACGGCGAAGCACGCCAGGATCCCGATGGAGAAGGTTTTCGTCAACGTCGACCGGTACGGCAACACCTCCTCCGCGTCGATCCCGATCGCACTCGACGAGGCCATCGAGGGAGGGCGAGTGACGGCAGGGACCACCGCGCTGATGGTCGCCTTCGGTGCGGGCTTCACGTGGGGCTCCATGGTCATCCGCTTCTGACTGCGATGCCGAACGTCGTTCTGCTCTTCCCAGGTCAGGGCTCCCAGACCCCGGGAATGGGAAAGGATCTGGCCGAGCGCTTTCCGATCGCGCGGGAAGTGTTTCTCGCCGCCGACGCAGCGATCGGCGCGCCGCTTTCGCGGCTCTGCTTCGACGGGCCAGCCGAGGAGCTGACGCGCACCCACAACGCGCAGCCGGCGCTGCTTGCGCACGGCGCTGCCGTCTGGGCCGTGGTGCGCGAGACGATCGGCAGCTCCGTGGTGGCGGCCGCCGGCCACTCGCTTGGCGAATTCACCGCCTATCACGCGGCCGACGCCCTTCCGCTTCCCGAGGCGGTCGCGTTAGTCCGTCGCCGCGGCGAGCTGATGCTCGAGGCGGGGCAGCGTCGGCCCGGCACGATGGCAGCCATTCTTGGCACGCTCGCACGTCCGATCGAGGAGATCTGCGCTCAGGCCACCTCCGAAGCAGGGTTGGCGGTGCCGGCGAACTTCAACTGTCCGGGCCAGATCGTCGTCAGCGGCGAGGTCGCAGGGGTCGAGCGCGCCATGGCGTTGTGCAAGCAAGCGGGAGCCAAGCCCGTGCGTCTCAACGTGAGCGGCGCCTTCCACTCGCCACTGATGTCCGACGCTGCCACCGGATTGGAGGAGGCACTCGACCTCGCTCACTTCGCCGATCCACGCTTCCCAGTTCACGCGAACGTCAACGCGCAACCGATTGACGACGCGGCGCTTGCCCGGCGACTGCTCGTCCAGCAACTCACCGCGCCGGTGCAATGGGCGCGAGAGATCGAGCTGCTGGCCTCTCTCCATCCGGATGCGCTGTATGTCGAGATGGGCCCTGGCGCCGTTCTCAAGGGACTGCTCAAGAAGATCGCTCCTGGCCTTACCGTCGTTACCTGCGGCACCGCCGACGGTGTCGACGCCCTCCTCACGTTGATCGCCGCATGAACATCGATCTCACCGGCCGGACCGCCCTCGTGACGGGCAGCACCCGCGGCATCGGCCGGGCGATCGCCAACTCCCTGACCGCGTCCGGCGCGCGCGTCGCCATCGTGGGGCGCGATGCCGCGCGAGCGTCCGAGGCTGCGAGCGCGGTGGGCAACGACGCTCGGGGCTTCGCCTGCGACGTCGGAGACCCGGCGTCGATCGTGGCCCTCGTTGAGCAGGTGGAGGGGGCATTCGACCGGATCGACATCCTCGTCAACAACGCCGGCTTGACCCGCGACAACATCCTGTTTCGCATCAAGGACGACGACTGGAACACCGTGCTGGACGCCAACCTGCGCGGTGCGTTCGTCGCCATCCGTGCGGCCTCGCGGGGAATGATCAAGCGCCGGTGGGGCAGGATCATCAATATCGCGAGCGTCGTGGGCATCACCGGCAACAAGGGGCAGGCCAACTACGCCGCCAGCAAGGCGGGGCTCATCGGCCTCACCAAGTCGGTGGCCAAGGAGCTCGGCTCCCGCAACGTGCTCGTGAATGCCGTCGCACCAGGCTTCATCGAGACCGACATGACGGCGGCGATGACCGCGGAGGCCCGCGCCGGGCTCGCGGGCCAGATACCTCTGGAGCGCCTCGGTACCCCGCAGGATGTGGCCGGCATGGTAACATTCCTCGCGTCGGAATACGCCGCATACGTCACCGGGCAGACGCTCGTGGTCGACGGCGGCATGGTCATGTAGCGAACGGCGCTCGCGCCGGCGGCGGTGTGACATTCCGCCCGAACTTTGGCTAACTTTACCGCGTTCAAAAACCAACAGGAGCCCGACCAATGGCGGACAACGGCAAGAAAGTACGTGACATCATCGAGAAAGAGCTTGGCGTCGAGCGCGACAAGATGACCGACGAGGCGAGCTTCATCGAGGACCTCGGCGCCGACAGCCTCGACATCGTCGAGCTGGTGATGGAGTTCGAGAAGGAGTTCAACATCGACATTCCCGACGAGGACGCCGAGAAGCTCCGCACGGTGGGAGACGCCGTGGCGTACCTGAACAACAAGGTCGGCGCGTAATGCGACGTCGGGTCGTCGTCACTGGTCTCGGTGCCGTTACGCCCATCGGCAACGATGTGGCGACGACTTGGCACGCCATGCAGCGGGGGGTGTCGGGCGCCGCGCCGATCACGAAGTTCGATCCGGCAACCTTTCCCGTTCGTTTCGCGTGCGAGCTCAAGGGGTTCGATCCGCTGCAGTCGATGGAGCGCAAGGAGGCCAAGCGTGCCGACCCCTACGCGCAGTACGCCGTGGCCGCTTCGGTCGAGGCCATGCGCGACGCCGGGCTCTCCGACGGCGGCTACGACGTCGACCGGCTCGGCGTCATCGTCGGCAGCGGCATCGGCGGGTTGAAGAGCTTCGAGGAGCAGCACGACACGTACCGGGAGCGGGGGGCCAGCAAGATCAGCCCCTTTTTCATCCCGATGTTCATCGCCGACATCGCCGCCGGCGTCGTGTCGATGCGCTTCAACGCGCGCGGCCCCAACTACGCCACTGTCTCGGCCTGCGCCACCAGTGCGCACGCGATCGGTGACGCGTTCCGGACGATCCAGTACGGCGATGCCGACGTGATGATCTGCGGCGGGTCGGAAGCAGCCGTGACGGCGATGTCGATCGGCGGGTTCGCGAACATGACTGCGCTCTCGACGAACAACGACGAGTACGCGACCGCGTCGCGGCCCTTCGACCGCACGCGCGACGGGTTCGTCATGGGTGAAGGCGCCGGCATCGTGGTGCTGGAGGAGCTGGAGCACGCGCGCCAGCGGGGCGCGCGGATCTACGGTGAGGTGGCGGGCTACCGCGCCACCGGCGACGCGTATCACCTCACCGGCCAGCTGCCGGATCACGAGGGGCTGCAGCGCGCCATGCGCGGTGCGCTGGCCGATGCCGGCCTCACGCCGGCCGACGTCGACTACGTCAACGCGCACGGCACGTCCACTCCGCTCAACGACTCCAATGAAGCCAGGGCGATCGCCAAAGTCTTCTGCGAGGCGGTGTCCGGGATCAACATCTCCTCGACCAAGTCGATGACGGGCCACATGCTCGGTGCGGCGGGATCGGTGGAGTTCATCGCGTGCACGCTCGCGATCCGTGACCAGGTCGTCCCGCCCACGATCAACTTGCGCGAGCACGACCCCGAGTGCGGGGATCTCAACTTCACGCCGAACGTGGCGCAGGCGCGCGAGGTGCGCGCGGCGTTGAGCAACAGTGCCGGGTTCGGCGGGCACAACGTGTCGCTGGCCGTCAAGCGCTTCGACGACTGACGGTGCGCGCCTGCTCCCGCCGCGGCAGGCCACTGGCGTGACGACGCGCCTACCGATCCGATCGGGGATTGGATACGATTCCCACCGGTTCGCGCCCGGCGGGCCTCTCGTCCTCGGCGGCGTGCGCATTCCCGCCGACGCGCACCTGGACGGACATTCCGATGGCGACGCCATCTGTCACGCCGTGACCGACGCCGTTCTCGGCGCGGCCGCGCTGGGCGACATCGGTGCCCTCTTCTCGGACCGCGATCCAGCGAATGCCGGCCGTGACTCCATCGAGATGCTCACCCTCGCCGTCGGCCGGCTGCTCGATGCTGGATGGCGGGTCGGCCAGGTCGACGTCGTGGTGATTGCCGAGACGCACAGGATCGCACCGCATCGGGAAGCGATGCGCGCGCGGCTCGCCGCTGCGCTCGGTGCCGAGGTTGCCGATGTCAGCGTCAAGGGCAAGACCAACGAAGGAATGGGCTTCGTCGGTCGCAACGAGGGGATCGCCTGCATGGCCACCGCCACGATCGTCGCCACCTAGCGCGGTGCAGGGGCTCCTCGACTGGCTCGCCGCTCTCCCGTCCGCGGTGCTCTACCTCGTGATGGCGGTCATCGCCGCCATCGAAAATATCTTCCCGCCGGTGCCAGCCGACACGGTGGTGGCGTTTGGCAGCTGGCTCGCGGCGCGCGGCAGCGGCAGCGCGGTCGGAGCCTTTCTCGCCACCTGGATCGGCAACGTCGGTGGCGCTGCGGCGATGTACTGGGTGGGACGCCGGCACGGCACCGCCTGGCTGCGACACCGCTTTCCATCAGTGATGGGCGGCGTTCAGGAGGAGCGGTTGCAGACGATGTACGCCAGGTACGGCGTGGCTGCGCTGTTCGTGAGCCGCTTCCTGCCCGGCGTCAGAGCCCTCGTGCCGCCCCTGGCGGGAGCACTTCGCCTCTCGCCGTTCGCGACGCTTGGCGCGACCGGTCTCGCCTCGGCGATCTGGTATGGCGCGATCAGCTACCTGGCCTACTCCGCCGGCGCCGATTGGGATCAGATCTCGCGCACCCTCGCCCGCTCGGGCCGACTCGTCGCAGTCGCTGCTGCGGGCCTCGCTGCCGTTGCGCTGATCGCGGTCGGCCTGGTCTGGCGCGCCAGGCGGGCGCGCGTGGGAGGAGCGGGGTGACCGACATCGACCACGCACCGCGGGCCTTCCTGGTCGACCGCTTCGGCGATTACGTCGCGCTCGAGCAGGGGCTGTCGCCGCTCACCCAGGACGCGTACCGCCGCGACCTGATTCGCTTCACCGAATACGCGGTCGCCCGGGGCACCGCCGCCCCTTTCGATGTGACCGCCCGGCTCCTCCGGGACTACGTCTACCACCTCAAGGACCTCGGCCTCGCACCGGCGTCGATTCGGCGCAACGTCTCGGCGGTGCGCTCGTATTTCAAGTTCCTCACCGGCGATGGAATCGTCGTGCGCGACCCGAGCGAGCGGCTCGAAACCCCGCAGCGGTGGCGCACCCTGCCGGACGTCCTGAGCGTCGAGGAGGTCCAGCGGCTTCTCGCGTCACCGACGCTCGACGACACGCTCGTCTTTCGCGACCGCGCCCTGTTGGAGCTCGCCTACGGCGCGGGACTGCGCGTCTCGGAGTGGATCAGCCTCGGCGTGCGCGATCTGCTGCTGGAGGACGGGCTGGTGCGCGTGTTCGGCAAGGGAAGCAAGGAGCGCCTCGTGCCGATCGGACGGTCGGCGATCGGCGCGGCCGCGATCTATCTGCGCGAGCTGCGTCCGAAGCTGGAGAAAGGCGAGGGAAAGGGCGTGCTCCTGCTCAACGCGCGCGGACGCCCGCTCACGCGGATGGGCGCCTGGAAGATTCTGCGGCGGCACGTCGAGCGTGCCGGAATCGAGAAGCACGTGACGCCGCACACTCTCCGTCATTCATTCGCCACCCATCTGCTCGAAGGCGGGGCCGATCTGCGCGCCGTCCAGGAGATGCTCGGACATGTGGACATCGCGACGACCCAGATCTATACGCACGTCGACCGGGAGTATCTGCGCAAGGTTCACCGGAGTTATCATCCCCGGGCCTAGGGAAGCCGCCCCTTCCGTACCCGCCCCGACCTCGCCATGCTCCTCGTCATCGACAACTACGATTCCTTCACCTACAACCTCGTGCAGTACCTCGGCGAGCTGGGAGCGGAGGTGATCGTGCGACGCAACGACGCCGTGACGGTAGGAGAGGTTGGCGCGATGGACCCGGCGGGGATCGTGCTCTCGCCAGGTCCCTGTGCCCCCGCGCAGGCCGGCGTCACGGTCGACGTCATCCGCGCGTGGGGACATCGGATCCCCACATTGGGCGTCTGCCTCGGTCACCAGGCGATCGGGGAGGCGTATGGTGGTCGCGTCGTTCGTGCCTCGCGTCCCGTTCACGGCAAGGCGTCGCGCATCAAGCACGACGGCGACGAGCTGTTCTCCGGTCTCCCCTCTCCACTCGAGGTGGGACGCTATCACTCCCTCGTCGTCGAGCGACGAAGTCTGCCCGCATCGCTGCGGATCGTCGCGACCTCGATCGACGATGACGACGAGATTCACGCAATGCGTCACCAGACCCACCCGGTGTGGGGCGTGCAGTTCCATCCCGAGTCCGTGCTCACTCCCGACGGCAAGCAGCTGCTGCGCAACTTCCTCGACCTGCTCGTCACATGACGCGACATCTCGCTCTCGCTGCACTGTTGGTTCCGGCCCTCCTGGAATCGCAGGCCGTCGTCATTCGCGGCGCCGGCCAGGCACCCGGCGCGGCGATCATCCGGCAGATCGTAGCGGGTCCGCACGTGATCCGCGCCGGTGATGGTCGCCTCGATCTGCCACGCGACAGTACCGTCACGACGAGCCTCCTCGTCTTCGGACGGCCGACGTACCTCGCGAGCCGGGTGCAGGGTGATGTAGTGGTCGTGGGCGCCGACCTCTTCCTGCGGCCCGGCGTCGACGTCAGCGGACGCGCGGTCTCCATCGGGGGCACGGTGGCCGTGACGACGCTCGGGCATGTTGCCGGCGGAGTGGAGAGTCTGCGCGACGAAGCCTACATGGTCGCGCGGGAGGGAGACCGGTTCGCGCTCGACTTCCGCGTCGCTCCCGCCGAGGAGCGCCAAGCTTTCTTTCAGCTGCCTGGCATTCAGGGCGTCCTCATCCCGCACTACGATCGCGTGGACGGGCTGTCGCTGCCGGTCGGCGTTCGCTTCGTCGTGGCGAACAACCTCGTGCAGGTCGAGCCCACCGTCACGTACCGGAGCCGGCTCGGCGTGCTCGATCCGGGGGTGATCCTCCGGCTCGCCCCGGAGCGCCCCGTGGCGTTCGAGGGCCGCGTCGCGCGCGACACGCGTACCAACGACGCATGGATCTACACGGACCTCATCAACTCGGCCACGACGTTCTTCGTCGGCACCGACACCCGCAACTACTTCCGCTCGGATCTGGCGGAGGGCCGTGTGACGGCACGGGTCGAGCGGGCGGCGTTCACGCTCACGCCGTTCGTGGGCGGCCGGTTCGAGCGCGTCCGGGAGATCTCCGCGACAGGCGACGTGTTCAGTGTGTTGGGCCGGCACGACTCGCTGAAGATCCGGCGCCCGAACCCGCCAGTCGAGCGCGGGAACATCGGGTCGGCGCTGCTCGGCGGCGAGCTTGCCTCCACCACGGGCGTCGTGGCGGCGCTGCTGCGCGCCGACGTGGAGCAGAGCCTGGCGTCGCCCACCGGGACGAGCGATTTCACGCAGTTGACGGTGGATGGCCGCATCGAATTCCCGACCTTCGGCACGCAGAGCCTGCGCGTGAAGGTGCACGGCGTGGCGACACGCGGTGATTCGGTGCCGGCCGCGCGGTACGCCTATCTTGGAGGCAGTGGCACGCTGGCGACATTCGATCTCCTCGAACAGGGCGGAGCGGAGCTGCTGTTCGTCGAGAACCGCTACCGTATTCCACTGAACGCCATTCAACTTCCTTTCGTCGGCTCGCCGATCCTGTCGGTTCGCGACGCCTTCGGTAGTGCCGGCAGGCGCGGGCTGCCTTCGCTGCAGCACGAGGTCGGCGTTGGACTGGGGCTCAGTGCCTTCAACATCGACGTCAACAAGTCCGTCGCCGGGAACAAGCGCACGAAATTCGGCTTCGGCGTCTCGCTCAGCATCTAGTCGCGTACGTCCGCCGGTTCTCTGCACCCGCACGGCGTGTCGTGCAATTGTATTTGCGCATCGCATCGCGGAGCCGTATCTTCTTGGCGTGAAAGTTGCTGCCGGGCGCCGCCCTCCGCGCCGTACGTGAGGACGCTCGCCGTCATCCCAGCCCGCCTGGGCGCCTCTCGTCTCCCGCGCAAGCCACTCCGCCTCCTCGCCGGCATCCCCGTCGTTGTCCGCGTGCACGAACGCGTTGCGGCGCTCGCGCTGGCCGACCGGGTCGTCGTCGCCACCGACAGCGAGGAGATCGCCCACCAGGTTCGCCGGGCCGGAGGTGAGGCCGCCCTCACCCGCGACGATCACCAGTCGGGCACCGACCGCGTGGCCGAAGTGGCCGGCCGGCGCGAGTACGCCGGTTACGACGTCATTCTCAATGTGCAGGGAGACGAGCCCTTCCTGTCCGCCGCCGCCGCGCGCGGGGCGCTGGCTCAGGTCGGGCGACACGGCTTCCCCCTGGGGACGGCCGCCGCACACGCGGCGCGGGCAGTGCTCGCGTCACCAGACATCGTCAAGGTCGTGGCTGCCGACGACGGCGCGGCGATGTATTTTTCCCGCGCGTCCATTCCATTCCTGCGCGACGCCGCCGACGGAGAGGCGCTCGACGGGCGCGTGCTGCACCACGTCGGCGTGTACGCCTACACCCCTGCCGCTCTCGCGCAGTGGGTGGCCCTTCCACCGCACCCGTTGGAGCGCATCGAGCGATTGGAGCAGCTGCGCCCCCTCGCTGCGGGAATCCGGATGGGCGTGGCCATCATCGCCGCGGTGCCCCGCGGCGGCATCGACACCGAAGCAGACCTGGATCGAGCCAACAGCGAGTGGACGACCTTTACCGCGAGCGAGCGTTGATGCAGACCAATGCGCGACAGCACACGACGAAGTTCATCTTCGTGACCGGTGGGGTCGTATCCTCACTCGGCAAGGGGATCGCGGCCGCATCCCTCGGGCGCCTCCTCGTGGAGCGCGGCCTCCGCGTGACGATGATGAAGTTCGATCCGTACCTCAACGTGGATCCGGGGACGATGTCTCCCTTCCAGCACGGCGAGGTCTACGTGACCGACGATGGCGCCGAGACGGATCTCGACCTCGGGCACTACGAGCGATTCATCGACCGCTCGCTGTCGCAGGCCAACAATGTCACGACCGGGCGCATCTACCTGAACGTCATCACCAAGGAGCGCCGCGGCGAATATCTCGGGTCGACCGTGCAAGTGATTCCGCATATCACCGACGAGATCAAGAGCGCCATCCGTCGCATGGCGCCCGAGAACGACATCGTCATCGTGGAGATCGGCGGCACCGTGGGCGACATCGAGTCGCTCCCCTTCCTGGAGGCGATCCGCCAGTTTCGACACGACGTCGGGCGCGAGAACGCGATCTTCGTGCACCTCACGCTCGTCCCCTACATCGCGGCCGCGGGCGAGCTCAAGACCAAGCCGACGCAGCATTCGGTGCGCGAGCTGATGGAGATCGGGATCCAGCCCGACTTCCTGATCGTCCGCACCGAGCGCCCCGTGCCCGACGACGTGAAGCGCAAGATCGCCCTCTTCTGCAACGTGGACTACGGCGCCGTCATCGAGTCGCCCGACGTCGCCTCGATCTATCAGATCCCGCTCTCCTTCCGGGAGCAGGGCTTCGACGAGAAGGTGATTCAGCGATTCGGCATCGAGCGCCCCGCCACCGACCTGGCGTCCTGGCGCGAGATGGTGCAGCGAGTCGTGCACCCGCGGGAACGGGTGCGGATAGCCCTCGTCGGCAAGTACACTGACTATGCCGACAGC
>JBBQYZ010000026.1:0-12291 GCA_038208205.1 Gemmatimonadales bacterium
AGTCGAAGGTAGGTGCCCAACGGAAGCTGCACTCCTGCTCCGAGCTGCAGGGCCGGCCGGTGCGCGAAGATCAGGTCTGCTCTCACCTCCGGCTGTGCTGCGGGCGCTGCCTGGGCCCAACCCGGCGATGGCACGAAACAAAGCACGACCGCCATCAGTGCACAGATTGCTCCGCGGGTCACGATGGCCGTGAGCGCCACAGCGCCAGCGTGTAGTCGCCGACCGCCAGCACGGAGGTCAGCGTCGCGAGCTGCGGCACCGTGACCACCGTGCCGGAGATACGCGCCACGAAGGAGATGCGACGCAGCCACGGCACCGCGCGCGCCACGAGGAATCCCATCGCCGTTGCTAGGTCGCGCGCAATCAGGATGAAGCACGCCGCGGTGCCGAGCACTCCTACGCGCGTGCCCGTCGCCTCCGTCGCGACGAATCCGGCGGCGAGCACCAGGCGCGAGCACGAGACGATGTTCGGAAGGGTGGCGAGCGCACGTCGACGGGGCATCGCCGCGAATGATAACCGCGGGCTCGCGAGGTCGCAGTCGTCCGAGCATACTTCACGGCCATACGGCGGGCTGGCCCGGTCCTCGCTTCACGGGGAGCTCCGCACGACCTGGCCTGCATCCCCGCTCACCGGTCCCGCGCACGTGAACTCGGACACGCTCGTGCACGTCAGTGCCGACCTCGCGGGGATCGGCTCCGGTCCACTGCGCGACGCTCCGCTGCTGAGCGGACTGCTTATCGCGGCGGCGGGCGCGGCGGGTCTCAATGCCGCGGGCTCCCCCATCGTCCGCACGGCCGCCAGCGGCGGCATCTCAGCCGTGCTCCTTCTCGATCCCTGCCACGTGAGCATCCACTCGCTTCCGAACCGCGGGCTCGCCCTCGTGGACGTCCTCGCCCGCGACGAAGCGGGTGCCGCCAAGGCGCTCGATGTCTTCGTGCGCCGCCTCGTTCCCACCGGCGTCACGAGCGACGTCCGGACGCGGGGCTGAGATGCGGACCCTGTTCCCGCTCCTCCAGCTTCTGCTCGTCGCGGTCATCCTGATCTGGGACGTGCTGCTCGCCGCGCGCATCGCGCAGGTGCGCACGCTGCCGCGTCCCTTCGTCACCCTCTCGGCGCTCGCGGGATTCCTCGTCGTCCCCGCGCTGCTGATCCATCTCGCGACGACGAGCAGCATCACGGGCCGCGCGATCACGGCGGTGGACTGGATCTGGCCGCTCACCGTCGTGCTGTTCGCGCTACAGGCGCTCTACGCGGCGTCGCGCCGGCTCGTGAACCCGTTCCTGGGCTTCTTCATCGCGGCGTACGACGTGCTTATCGCCGCCGACGCGGTGCTGCGCTTCGTCAGCTCGCGGGGGCAACCGCTGCCCGGGGTCGCGCTGATCTTCCTCGCGTCCACCACGGCCGCGTTCACCTTCGCCACGCAGTCGCCACTGGTCATCGGCTCGCCGTTCTTCTTCTTCGTCCCGATGATCGCGCCGGCGTTTCCGGCTCTGCGTCGGTCGGCCGCAACCTTCCGCATCGTGATGGCGCTCGTCGCGTTCTTCTGGGTGGTGGTGTTCGTCAACAGGATCCCGGGGGCCGACCAGGCGGTGAACTCGTACGGCGCGCACGACCCGCGCGTCGAGCGGCTGCAGGAGCGCCCCGCGGGCGACTTCGACGTGGGCCTCAAGATCTTCGAGGACCTCGATGGGCCCCCTGCCACCCTCGCGGTGCGGAACGACCTCGCGCTCGCCGACACCTTGGGCGTGGCGGTCGTCGAGATCGTCCTGGTGCCCGAGCGGATGGACCGCGCAGCGATCGACTCGCTGGGACGCGCGCTCGAGAGCCTGCGGAACGACAGCACGCAGATTTTCGTCACCATGAGCTATGCGAGCCGACTCGTGCCCCTGCCCGGCCGCCAGTTCAACGAGGCGCAGCGGCTGCGGATGGTGGATGAGATCGTGCGCCGCCTGCACCCCGACGTCCTCATCCCGGCTCAGGACCCGTACGGCGCCGGCACCCGCGCCGCTGGCGAGCACCCGCCGGAATTCTGGGAGAGCTACATCGCTCGCGCTGCCGCGGTGGCCAAGCGCGCGCGCCCGCGCACGCGCATCGGCATCTCGGCGTCGGCCTACGACCGCCGCGACAGCACGCTGTACGCGTGGGGCGCCGGACCCGGCTCCCCCGTCGACGTCGTGGGGTTCACCCTCTACCCGTCGTCGGGCGGCGTGCGCACCCTCGACGCCGCCAAGGGTGCTGCCGACCGGTGGATGAGCGTGTCGCAATCCACCAAGGATCACTGGGTGTTCGCCGCCGGCGGCTACCCCGAGGCGCACGGCGAGGCGAGCCAGGAGCGCGCGATCTGGTCCTCGCTCGCATGGGCCACCTCCCGGCCGGCCATCAAGGGGCTGATCGTCAGCGAGGCGGGCGACTACGGCGTGATCCGCGGGCTGCGAGCCGCCGACGGCCACCTGCGGCGCGCCACGTTCGCCGTCATCAAGGCGATGCGTGGACTGCGCGAATCGGCGACGCCGGACAGCACTCCGCCCGCGTTGCGCGTGCAGCAGCGGGTCGGCGGCTGACGACGCACACCCGCGCACTGCGGGTCGCTGCAGCGCTCCTCGCGCTCGGCGGACTTCTTCCCGTCGCCAACCTGCTCACGGGGGGACGCGAGGTGCCGTGGTGGCGACTCGGCGTGATCGTCTGGCTCCTCTATGGCGGCCTGCTGCTCGCCGTGCTCTGGAGCATCTCGCGCCGCAGCGCTCGCCTCGACGCCGTGCTGTCGCGCGGTGCCGCGGCCATGGTGCGCCTGCGCACCGGCACGTTCGTCGCCCTCGCTGCGATCGGCACCACGCTGCTCGCGGCCTTCGTCGCGCTGTACTGCTTCGCCGGGCGCGGCTTCACCGGCGACGAGCAGGCGATGACATGGCATGCCCGCATGCTGCTCGCTGGCCATCTCGCGATTCCCACGCCGGCACACCCGGAGTTCTTCACCACTGTTTCGGTGCTCGACCACGACGGCCGCTGGTTCTCGCAGTATCCGATCGGTGGGCCGGCCCTGATCGCCGTCGGACTGATCCTGCGCGCGGCGTGGCTCGTCAACCCGGTGCTGCTTGGCCTCGCCGCATGGCAGCTGCACCGGTTCGCGCGCCATGCGTTCGGAGAGTCCACCGCGCGCGGCGCGGTACTGCTCTTCGCGCTGTCGCCGTTCGTGCTCGTGCTCGGCGCGACGCAGATGAATCACACGCCAGCGCTGCTGTTCACGCTCGTCGCGCTGGCCGAGCTCGCGGCCTGGGATGCCGCGGCGGAGCCGGCGGTCCTGGCCTCGCACGCCGCGGGGATCGGGCTCGCCGTCGGTGCGATCGCGCTCGTGCGCCCGCTCGATGCAGCCCTCGTCGCGCTGCCGGTCGGTGTCTTTCAGCTCCTTCATGCCCGCGGCGACACCCGGCGCCTTCGGTCGATCGGCGTGCAGTGCGTCGCGGGTCTCGTTCCCATCGCCATCCTCCTCTGGGTCAATGCCCGGACGACGGGGCAACCATTGCTGTTCGGCTACGATGCGGCGCACGGCCCCGCCCACGCGATCGGGTTCCACGTCGACCCCACTGGAGTGGCGCACACTCCGTTGCGCGGGTTGATCTACCTGTCGGGCTACCTGATGCGGTTCGATCGCTTCCTGTTCGAGTGGCCGCTGCCAGCGCTGCTCATCGTCTGCGCGGTGCTGGCCCGGCTGCGCACCGCGTCGCGATGGGACTCGCTGCTCCTGTCGCTCGTCGCGGCATTTCTCCTGGGCTACGCGGCCTACTGGCACAACGGATTCTTCGACGGCCCGCGTTTCCTCTTTCCCGTCGCGCCCGTGCTCATCCTGTACGCCGCGCGCGCCGCGGAAGCCGCGGGCTCGTTCGCCGATCCGCGTCGACAGCGGCTTGCGCGCGCGATCGTTCCCGCCTGCGTCCTCTGTGCCTGGCTCGTCCCGCTGCCCTTCTCCAGCGTACCGGGCCGACTGGCCTCGCAACGCGATCAGCGCACCAAGCTGAAGACGGACGTCGTCGCGCAGGCCGACGCGGCCGGTCTCTCGCACGCGCTCGTGCTCGTCCCCGAGACGTGGCGTGCGCGTCTCCTCGCTCGTCTGCGGGGGCTGGATGTGAGGCAGTTCGACGCTGAGCGAATTGTCGATTCCACTGATGCATGCGCGCTCCAGACGGCGCTCGACGACGACGATGCCATCGTCGGCACGATCGCGGCCCGGCGCCGAGCGCGCGTGCTCGCCGCCGCCGCGTCGGCCGGCTCGGCGCACACGCAGTCGGGCCTCGCCGAAGCACGCGTGGCACGCGTGCCCGGCGCACCGGATACGCCACGCTGTCGCGCCGAGGCCGCGGCGGATGCGGCCGGCACCATGCCGTACGCGATGTTCCTGAATGAGCAGACGGTGAGCCGCTCGGGGCGACTCGCTGGCCGAGTCGTGTGGGCGCGCGATCTCGGTCCCCGCGACAGTCTGCTGCGCGCGGAGTTCGCGGACCGCCGATGGTACCGCTACCGGCCCGGCCGCTCGCTCGACGATCCCGCCCTGTTCATTCCCGTGACGCCGCCCTGACCAGCGTCGGGGCGGCGTCGGGTCAGACCGAGCGGCCCACGCCGCGAATGATCCCCTCGACACGCCGCGATTCGTCGAAGTAGGCGCGCGCGATCTGCTGCATCTCGGCCGCGGTCACGCCACGTACCCTCACATCGAATTCGCCGAGCTCGCCGAGCCGGCCGAACAACCACGCGTCCACCATGTCGCCAAGGACGGCGCCGCCGCTCTGCTGACGGATGGCGTGCACGCCCATGGCGTATGTCTGCGCCTGTTCGAGCTCCTTCGCCGCGACCGGCTCGTCGCGCAGCTTTCGGAACTCGTTCAGCAGTCCGCGTCGCGCAACTTCCTCCTTCTCCGGTGAGGTCGCGATGTAGGCGGCGAACGACCCGGCGCACGACCGCTCGCTGGCGAAGGCGTGTACGGTGTATCCCAATGACTGCTTGTCGCGCAGCTCGTCGAAGAACCGGCCGCCCAGACCGCTCGCCACCCCCGCGATCATCGCCGTGGCGAAGCGCGCATCGTCGGTGCGCGAGGGTCCCGGAAAGAGCAGCGCGAGCGCGGTCTGTGCTTTTTCACGCTGTTCCACACGCTGCACTACCCCGGCAGGCCAGACCGGCGCGTCGATGGGCGGCGCATCCCCGCCGCGAAGCTCGGTGAAGGCGGCCGCCGTGAGGGCGGCCAGCTCGTCGGGGTGCGCGTCCCCCACGATCCCGATCACGGCCGGCGCATCGAGCACGCGCCGCGCGTGCCAGGCGCGCACCTGCTCCACGTCGAGCGCCGCGAGCGTCGTCTCGTCGCCCGACGTCGCCACCCCGTACGGATGGCCTGCGTACGCGGCCAGCGTCGCGAGACGCATCGGGTAGCGATACATGTCGTCCCGCAGGGCGGCGAGATCCGCCAGCGCGATCGCCCGCTCGGTCTCGAACGCCTCGATCGGGATCGTCGCCCGCTGCGCGACGTCGGCGAGCAGCTCCACCGCCTGGCTCGCGTATCGTGCCGGCACGCTGATCGACCAGCCGAAGCTTTCGCTCCCTGCCGCCGCGCCCACACTCCCCCCGAGCAGCTCACCCTCCTCGGCGATCTGGGCCGCGGTGCGGCGCGTCGTTCCCTTGAGCGACGTGCGCACGAGCAGTGAGGTGAGACCCGCACGCTCCGCCGGCTCGTCGCGACCGCCGCCGAGCAGGTACACTGCCGCGTGCACGAGCGCGCCAGGCTTGCGGCGAACGAGGATCGGAATGCCCGCCGCCGTGCGGTACTCGTGCACGCCCGCCTCCTCGCGCACCGCGGACATGGCGGTGAGCGCCGGCCGCGGGGTCTCCGATGGAAGAGCCGTCGACGGTACGGCAACGGGGGGCGCGCTGTCGAGTAGCGCGCGTGCCGCCGCTGCGTCCCGCGCGACCTCCGGCGTGCCGGTCGGTCGGTAGACCACGACCGCCGCCTGGTCGGGCTCGAGGTACCGACGCGCGAGGGCGGTGACCTCGTCGGTCGTCACCGCGAGCGCCCGCTCGAGGTAGCTCTCGCCACGCCGCCAGTCGCCGAGCGCCTGCCACTCCGCCAGGTAGTTCGCCTGGCCTTCCATGTCCTCGAGTCGTCTTACCCAGTGCGACTCGTAGAGCCGTTTGGCCCGGATCAACTCTCCGTCGCTGATGCCCTGCTCGCGGACGCCGCGTAACGTGGCCCAGATCGCCCGTGCCGCATCCGCAGCGTGCTCGGGCGGCGTCTCAGCATGCACGACGAACACGCCGAGGGACGTCGGCGTGTAGTCGTACGCCGACACCGACGAGGCGAGCTTGCGCTCACGCACCGCACGGTAGAGGCGTGACGCGCGGCCGCCGCCGAGGACCGTCGAGAGGATGTCGAGTCCGGGCGTCGCGGCGTCGAGGGTGGGGGGCGTGCGCCAGCCGAAGACGACCTGCGCCTGCGCGATGTCTCCGCTCCACTCGCGGTAGCGGAAGCCGGCGGTTCCCTCCTCCATCGGGCCAGCCAGACGGGCCGGCGCACCGGCGGGCAGCGCGCCGTAGCGCGACGCCACCTCGCGCATCACGACGTCGGTATCCACGTCGCCCACGATGGACAATACCGTGTTGCCCGGGTGATAGAAGTTGCGGTAGAAGCGGAGCATCGCGTCGCGCGTCAACGCGCGCAGCCCGGGCTCGCGCCCGATGCGCCACCGCCGGATGCGGTGACGATCGTGCAGCAGCTCGTACAGTGTCTCGGTCGCCACGGCCGGCGGGTTGTCCGACTTCCGCTTCGCTTCCTGGATGATCACCTCGAGTTCGCGCGCCAGCTCGCCGGCGTCGATCAGGGAGTTGGCGTAGGCGTCGAACTGGACGTCGAGACCCTCCGTGAACCCGGAGGACGGGAGCACGGTGTAGTAGCTGGTGTGATCGTAGATCGTCGCGGCGTTGAGGTAGCCACCCGCAGCCTTCGTCTGCCGGGCGATCTCGCCAACGCCACGGGTGGGCGTGCCCTTGAAGTACATGTGCTCGAGCACGTGCGCGATCCCGACCACGTCGTCCGATTCGTCGAAGTAGCCGGCGCTGACATAGGTGACGATGGCCACCACGGGAGCGGAGCGGTCGCGACGCACCAGGACGGTCAGGCCGTTGGCGAGGACGGTGCGGCGAACCGTCGCGGGATCGAGCGCGGCGGCGAGGTCGGAAACGGGCATCGGTCGGCTAGATGATGGCGAGACGTCGATAGCGGAGCACGACGAGCCCGATCGCGAACGAGGCGGCGCCGTACAGGGTGAGCCACGCGAGCGAGTGCCAGGGCAGTGCCACACCGGTCGCCGCCGCCGCGTAGACCTCGCTCGTCTTGTGCAACGGAGGAAGCAGGTACAGCAGCCTCGCCAGCGGGCTCGTGGACGCGGCGAACCTGTCCCAGAGCACCGTCGCGGCGACGGTCACCGCGACGAGCGAGAGCCAATCCCATCGAGCGGCGGCGGAGAGCGCGAAAGCGATGCCGGCATAGCAGAGGTACATCAGGGCCAGCGTCAGCATCAGGGGCGCCGTGAGCGCGGGTGCCACCACCAGGGTGTACGCCACTCCGAGCAGGAGCATCACGAGCATGAACCCCAGCCAGTGGAGCAGGAAGGCCTGCCCGTAGAAACGCGCCGGAGTCATCGGCTTGGCGAACAGGAAGCGGTAGAACCCGAGCTTGCGGTCGTTCGCCACGACGCCGTTCATCGCGAACAGCGCGCCCAGGAACACGATGTTGCCGAGTGCCGTGCGGAGAAAAGTGCTCGTCAGCTCGCCCAGCATCGCGACCCGTGCCGCCTCGGCGCTGCCGTACTGCGCCACGGCGCGCGCTGAGTGCGACGCGACGTCGACGTCGAGACCGGCGCGCATGGGCGCGAGGATCGCGTAAGCGATCAGCAGCGAGACGAGGATCGTCGACAGGCCGCGATCCATGAAGTAGTCGCGCAGCTGTAGCAACGCGTAGGCGCCGTACTGCGCCGATCGTCGTGGCGCCTGCGTCGTGGCCGCGCTCGTGAACGGAGAGCTCATCGCGCGCTCCCCTGCCTTTGCTCCACGACCTCGGCGTCGGCGCCTGCGCCGACGGCCTGATTGAATTGCTGCTCGAGCGCGGAGTGCACCGGATACATCGCGCTCACCAGCGCCCCACCCTGCACCAGCGTGGCCACACCCGCATTGATCGCCTGCAGGGAGAGCGACTTCACCTCGAACTCGTTGGCGGCGATCGCCCGCGCCGTCGGGAAGACCGCTCGAATCCCGTCCTCTCCGCGCGCCATGACCAGGCGGTAGGGAGCGCCTTCGGTGACCGACCGTTCCGTCGCCCGCACGTCCACGACACGCTGCAGCCGTCCTCGGTCGACGATCGCCACGCGGTCGGCCAGGCGCGCCAGCTCGTCCAGGTTGTGCGAGGCGATCAGGATCGCTCGATCCGGTCGGCGCAGCGATTCCACGACGTCCCGGAAGCGACTCGTCCACACAGGATCGAGGCCGTGAGTCGGCTCGTCGAGCACGATCACACGTTCCTCGCTCAGCAACGCCTGCCCGAGTCCGAGACGTTGCAGGTTGCCCTTGGACAGTTGACGGACACGCTTGCCACGATGCTCCTCGAGACCGAGCATCGCGATCACCTCGTCGACGCGGGCCGGCAACCCGCGCAGGGGGAGCCCGGCGAGCAGCGCGTAGCGGCGCAGGGCGTCGTGCACCCGCCATGCTGGCGGGACGTTCACGAGCTCGGAGAGGTAGCCGATTCCGTGACGCTCGATGAAGCGTCGCGGGTCGAGGCCATCGATACGGATCATCCCTTCGCTCGGTCCGATGAAGCCGAGGAGCAGCGCGATGAGCGTGCTCTTGCCCGCGCCGTTCGGCCCCGCGATGCCGAACACCTCGCCTGGGGCGATCTCCAGCGAGAAGTCCTCGAGCGCCCGCACCGCTCGGCCACTCCAACTGCGGTAACGCTTTCCGACTCGGTCGAAGACGATCACGAAGGGAGTCGGGCCGCGCCCGCCGCGGGAGCACAGTTGCTCCACGGCCCGTTGCCGGCACGCTGGATCCACCGCGTCCCTTCGTCGAGGCGGCCGAGACGCACGAGCGAGCAGCCAAGATAGCCTTGCGAGAGACGATCGCTCCCGTCCACCTGCAGCGCGCGAATGTAGAAGCGCCGCGCGCCGTCGTAGTTCTGCTGCGCGAACGAGACCGACGCGAGCTCCCGCAGCGCCGCCGCGTTGGTCGGCCCGAGGGTCACCGCCTTCGCCGCCTCCTCCTGCGCGGTGCTGAGCCGTCCGGACTCGCGGGCGATTCGCGCGAGGAACACGTGCGGCATCGGATCGGTCGGCTGGTCCTTCGCCGCCTTCACGAAGTCCCCCTCGGCCGCCTCGCGACGTCCTTCACGATACGCGATCGCCCCCTGATCGTACGCGGCCGTCGAGTTGCGCCCCGACAGCGCCCACCAGGCCAGTCCGCCGACCACGAGCAGCCCGAGCAGGGCGAGCAGCGGCGTGCGCCAGGCCGGAGCAGTCGTGGTCACGACCGGTACGGGTGTGGCTGCACCGTCGGTGAAGGTTCGCAGTGCCGACGTCTCAGGCGGCGTCGGAGCGGCCGCCGCGGCAGTCGCCGCGCCGGTCATCGTCGGCACACCGGACCGAGACAGCACGGGCGTGTCGCCCATCAACCCCGATTCGAGCTTGAGAAAGGCCTCGCGCGCCGCGTTCACGTCTCCGTCCGTGGGCGTGTACTCCGTGCGCGCCGCCCGCTCGCGCGCGGCATGGAACTCCGCGAGCGAGTTCGCCTGCTCGAGCGTGAGGAAGTGCCGCTGCCGAAGCTCGCGGATGAGCATCTGACCCGTGAGCGTCGATCCGCCGATGAGCGAGCGCAGCCCGCTCTCGACCGCCGTCCATGCGTCGATGATGTCGGCGGCCAGATCTTCACTGTTCCGTCCCGTGCTGAGGCGCGCCACGATGGGGCGGGCCGAGTGAACGGCATCGAGCGCCGCCCGCTGTGCGCCCGTGCTCATCGCACGATGCGCAGCAATCCCGCGTCCGCGGTCGCGCGGACGAACAGCTCGGCGTCGTGGTGCGGTACGCGCACCCCGGTCTCGCGGTACGTGCGCTTGGACATCCGCGCCATGTACTCGCTCACCGATCGGTCCTGCAAGCCTTCCACATCCGTGTCTTGCAACGAGCGCACGATCTCCTCCCAGGAGCCGGTGAGGTGCTGTCCCTCTCGCGTCTGCACAGTGTGCGGCTCCACCCGGGCGCCGGTCGCCGGGGATTCGTCCGCCACCTTGTTCTCGACGAGTGACGAGAGCAGCGTGCCGAACAGCTCGAGCTGGCCTCGCGCCACCTCGACCTCCCCGTTCTCGGCCGCTGCACCATCCACCTCGATGAACAGCTCATCGATGTCGTCCAGCTCGGCGCCAAGCTCCGACAGCCGATCCTCCCATGGGGTCAGCTCGGGAGCGTGCTCCTCGAGCTTGTGGGCGGCCCGTTTCAACTCGATCAGGCGCCAGATTCCGAGCTCGTCCCAGTGATCTTCGGGCGAAGTACGCTCGAAGTGGTAGATCGCGGCGTCGTAATCGCCCCGATCGTAGTGAATGTTCGCCAGGTAGATGCGCGCCTCGGTGTGCTCGGTGTCGGCCTTGAGCGAACGCCGGAGCGACGCGATCGCCGCCTCGTCGTCCCCGAGCCGGTGCTGCGCGTACCCCACGCATGCGATCGACTCGGCGCTGTCGGGCGCCTGGGCCACCGCCGTCTCGAAGAACTCCTGCGCCACCATGAACAGCTCGCGACGATCACGGGTGCTCGCCTCACGGAATAGGGCGCGTCCGATCTGCAGCATCAGATCGAGGTCGTCGGCGTAGCCCAGCTCGAGGGTACGGCGGAAGCAACGCAGCCCTGCCTCCTCGAGGCCGAACTTGAGCAGCGTCTCGCCCAGACCGGCGAGGGCATCTTCGTGCTCCGGCTCCAGGACGAGCGCTTCCTCGAAGCTCTTGCGAGCCCAAGGAAACTCCTCGCGTGCCAGCCGCGCGTAGCCGACACCGATGTGCAGCTCCACGGAGGTCGGATACAACGCCAGCCCTTCGCGCAGCACGGCGAGCGCGTCGTCGTACTGCCCTTCGTTGTAGAGCTGATGCGCGCGTTCGTCGTACTCTTCGGAGCTCAGGAACGGAGTGGGCATCTGGTCCTAGGCCTCCAGCTCGTGAGGGGTGACCTATTGTACCATTCGGAGCGCGGCAAGTTCAACGGCTGGACACTGTGAACCGAATGGAATTGCAGAGGGCGGGCCGCGCGGTCCCCGTCAGCCGTTGGCCTCTTCCCGCGCCAGCCTCGAGGCGATCGCGCCGGCCAGCGCGGCGTTCTCCTCGAGCAATCCGAGATTCGTGCGCAACGATCGCCCCTCCGTGGCCCGTTCCACCGCCGCGAGCAGAAAAGGGGTCACCGCTGACCCGCGTACTCCTGAGCGACGCGCGTCGGCGAGCGCCGTCACGACCGCCCCATTCACCAGCTCGGCCGGCAGGGCGAGGCCGGCCGGCGGGGGCTGCACGACGAGGGTCGCCTGGGGTCGTCCGAGCCCCCGTGCAGCCCGATGGACCGCGACGATCTCCTCGACCGACTCCACACGCCACGGCAGCCGCAACCCGGTCGTCAGGGTGAAGAAGCCGGGCAGTTCGTCGGTCCGGTAGCCGAGGACCGTGACTCCGAGCGTCTCCAGGCGCTCGAGGGTCGCCGCGAGGTCCAGAATCGACTTGGCGCCCGCGCAGACCACGACCATCGAGGTTCGGGCGAGCTCCGTGAGGTCGCCCGATTCGTCGAACGGCGCGTCGCGATGAACCCCGCCAATGCCGCCGGTCGCCAAAACTTGCGCGTTGGTAGCGCCAGCAATGAGTAACGATGCCGCCACCGTCGTGGCACCATCGGCGCTCTGGGCGATCGCCACTGGAATGTCACGCGCCGCGACCTTTCGTACCCCGGCGCGGGCGAGGAACCGCTCGAGCTCCTCCACCGTCAGCCCGAGCGTTGGCACCCCACGGACCACGGCGGTGATGGCCGGCAGGGCGCCGGCCCGCTCCACGGCCCGTGTCATTCGTTCGACGGCCTCGCGGTTCGCCGGGATCGGGAGGCCCTGCGCGAGCACGGAGCTCTCGAGCGCGACGACGGCGCGCCGATGCGCCAGGGCCTCTGCAATGGGTCCCAAAACACGAAGCGCGGACATGGCTAGCTAAGCTAGCCGTCCGCGCTTCGGCGCGCCGAGCGATGGTCCCCACC
>JBBQYZ010000027.1:0-12150 GCA_038208205.1 Gemmatimonadales bacterium
GTAACGGAGGTTGCGCAGCGAGAGGGAGGCGCTTTCGAGCTGTGCGGCGAGCACGCCGCGACGCTCTGTCAGCTCGCCGATCGTGGCGCGCTGGCGCTCGAGGAGCGCGATGCGGCGCTCCTGCTCCGCGGTGGCGGCCGCGCCGGCCTCGGCGCGCAGCGCGGTGAGCCGGGCGTCGAGCTGGGGCACCGACGCACTGCCGATGTCCGCATCCAGCCGGTCGAGCGTGGCCGCCAGCGCGCCGACGCGGTCCGACAGCGCGTCCACGGTGGGCCCGACGTCGGGAATCATCGCGTGTTCCTCCGGCGCGAGTCGCGCGAGAGTGTCCTGCACGGCAGCACGGTCGGCGGCGGCGCGGCGCACGGCCTCCCCATGCGCGCCCGCCAGCACCTCCGGCGACGCGAGTGAGTGCGCTGCGCCGGCTCGCCCCGCGCTCAGCGCGCGCGCCGCCGGGTCGTCGTCGGGCGTCCCGCGGGTGAAGAGACGTCCGAGGGGGATGCCGTCGGCCCACAGCTTTCCGGCGTGCGAGATCACGCCGAGTGTGATGAACGCCCCCGGAATGAGGAACCAGAAGAAGTGCGGCGAGGTGACGAGGTTGACGGTCGCGAGCGAGGCCACCGTGGCGAGCGACCCGATCGACTTGCGGCGGAAGGAGGTGATGCGCTCCTCAATCGGCCGCGTGCCCTCGTACCTCTCGCTCGCCTCGCCGCGGCTGAGCGCGCGCTCGCGGCGCCGGCGCTCCGCCTCCCACGCCTTGTGATCGCGCCGCCAGGTTCTCCACTCCGATCGCGATCCCCAGTCGGGCATGGCCGGCATCGGGGGCATATGGGGACGCAACGATGCCGGATCGGGAGCGCCTCGATCCGGCATGCCGGGCGCGCTGCTCCAGTGGGGCGGCGGCGGCGCGGAAGCGGCACGCTCCACGAAGGGCGCGACCTCTCGCGCACCGGAGAGCGCGTCGCGAAAGGTGGCGGCGTCGGGCCAGCGCTGCTCGGGCTTCTTGGCGAGCGCGCGCGCGATGGCGTTCACGAGATCTCGCGGCGTCTCGGGGCGCAGGGCGTCGAGGGGGCGCGGGATCTCGGAGACATGCTTCACGAGCATCGCGGGGGTGTTCGCGGCGCTGAACGGCGGCGCTCCCGCGAGCATGTGGTAGCCGATGACGCCGAGCGAGTAGATGTCGCTCCGGCCGTCCAGTTCGCGCTCGCCGATCGCCTGCTCGGGCGACATGTAGGCCGGAGTGCCGATCGCCACGCCGGTCACGGTGAGCCGCGTATCGCCGGCCGCGGCGCGTGCGATGCCGAAGTCGGTCACCACGGCGCGCCCGGTGGCGCGGTCGAGCATGATGTTGTCGGGCTTGATGTCCCGGTGCACCACCCCTCGCTCGTGGGCATACGCGAGGGCGTCGGCCACGTCGACGAGGATGGCGCGCGCCTCGGCCGGCGGAAGGCGCCGTTCGCGCGTCAGCCGCTGGCCGAGGGTCTCGCCGTCCACCAGGGCCATGACGAAATAGACGAGCTGCTCGCGCTCGTCCACCGTATAAATCGGCACGATCCCCGGATGCGCGAGCTGGGCGAAGGTCTGGGCCTCGCGCAGGAAGCGCTCGCGCACGTCCGCGTTGAAGGCCAGCTCGGGAGGCAGCACCTTGATGGCGACGCGGCGGTTCAGCCGCAGGTCGCGCGCCCGATACACCACGGCCATGCCGCCGCGTCCGATCTCCGCGTCGACCAGGTACTGCGTCCCGACCGCGACGTCGAGGCGGTCGAGGAGTGGATCGGTCACCCGCGTTCGGTGGCGCGCTCCGCGCCGCCGCCCCGGCCACCGCGTGCCCCCAGTCGCCCCATCTCGTCGGCCACGAACAGCGCGTCGTCCACGTTGGCCGTGAGCTGCATGGCCTGGTTGGCGAGAGATGTAATGTGCTGGTGCATCTGCGGACTCGCCCCGAGGCGCATGAGATCGAACCGCATGTTCTGCAGCGCGAGGGCGCAGGTCTCCACTTTCGCGGCGAGCGCCTCCTTGCGCTGCGCGGCATCCACGAGCGCGCGGCGCTGCCGCTTGAGGAAGGCGAGCCGGCGCACGCGATCCTCGCTGCCGCGCTCCAGCGGATTGGCGGCGCCCTCCAGCGCGCTCACCTCGCGCTCCAGCTGTTCGCGCGCCGTCCCGATGTCCTGGCGCGACGCCTCCTCGCTCGCCGCGGCGAGCTCCCGCACCTTGTCGGCCAGCGCCATCGCGGAGCGGGACACGTCGCCGAGTTGCTGCTGCTGGTCGCGCGGCAGCTCGGCCACGCGACGCACGATCTCGTCGCGGTCGGCCATCGCCTGCCGGACGCGGTCGCCCGCGGGGCCCGCGGGCGCGCCGGTGTGGCGCGGCATCGGCGCGCGCAGCGAGGACGCACCGCGCGAGGCGGGCGACGCCGAGAACCCCGAGGGCAGCGCCTGCGGATGCAGCCGGGCGGTGATCCTGCGCTGCGCGCGCGCCTCGCGCAGCCGCGCACGTGCCTTGGGATCGAACAGCGCGCGCACGTATTCCCCGGCCTCCTCGATCACCTCCATCAACTCCTTCTCGCGCGGCTGGCGAAAGACGTCGTGCCAGTCGTACCCGTCGCTCCACAGCTTCGCGTACTTGAACGCGATGTAGATGCTCCAGAGCACCGTGAGGAAGAAGAAGTCGGCGTGGCCGACGATCGAGAACAGCACGATCACGCCGTTGACGAACAGATACGGCGCAATCTTGTGCCGGAAGCGCACCACGGCGGGGGCCTCCCAGCGGCGCAGCTCGTCGCTCGACAGGTCCGCGTGCGGCTGCGCGCCGATGAAGGGCATCGGCTGGTAGGGCCCCTCGGCCGGCGGTGCATACGGCTCCCCCGCCGCGGCGTAGCGCTCCCGCCCGGGCGTGTAGCGTTCGCGATCGGATGCGACACCGGCGGGCGGCGCGGCGGCGCGCGCGCGTTCGGGCGGCGCCTCGCGGGTGTCGAGCGCGGCCACGAGCGCGGCGGCGTTCGGAAAGCGGTCGGCCGGATCCTTCTCCAGCAACACCATCACACTGCGGCCGAGATCGCTGGGCACGTCCGATCTCCGCTGGCCCACCGGAATCGGCCGCTCGGAAATGTGCTTCACGAGCATCGCCGGCGTGCTGCCCGCGGTGAAGGGCGGCTCGCCGGTGAGCATCTGGTAGCCGAGGATCCCAAGCGAGTAGAGATCGCTCCGCCCGTCGATATCGCGCTCTCCCGCCGCCTGCTCGGGCGACATGTACGCCGGCGTGCCGATCGCCATGCCGGTGGCGGTGAGGCGGCTGTCGCCGGCGGAGTCCATCGCCCGCGCGATCCCGAAGTCCGTGACCATCGGACGTCCGGTGACCGCGTCGAGCAGGATGTTGTCGGGCTTGATGTCGCGATGCACCACGCCGCGGTCATGGGCGTAGGCGAGGGCGTCGGCCACCTCGCGCAGCACCATCCGGGTCTCGTCGACGCCGAGGACGCCGCGCTCGTGCAGGCGCTTGGCGAGGTTGTCCCCGCTCACGTACGCCATGACAAAGAACACGAGCTGCTCCTGCTCGTCGACCGTGTAGATCGGCACGATGTTCGGATGCGACAGCTGGGCCGCCGTCTCCGCCTCGCGCAGGAAGCGCGACTTGATCTCGCTGCGGAAGGCCAGCTCCGGCGGGAGGAGCTTGATGGCCACCGTCCGCTTCAGCCGGCGATCCTTGGCACGGTACACGATGCCCATGCCGCCCCGTCCGATCTCGCAGTCGAGCTCGTAGTGGGCCGCAAGCGCGCGCTGAACATGGGCGCGGAGCTCGTCATCCGCGGCAGAGGCGAGCGGGTCGGGCACGCGACGACTGGGAGGCAGGGTGAGACAGGAAGTTGGCATAGTAGCACCGCGGAGCGAGGCGGGAAAGGATGGCCGCCACCGCGGCAGGGACACTACGTCATGACGGCGGTGATAAGTGTCAGATCCTGCCGCCGTGTCGCGTCCGTCTGGAATGGAGTGTGCGCTTTCGGCCGGACTCGGTGCCGCTGCGAGTCGTCCGCTCGCCGGAACGCCGCTCCAGCACCGCTCTTCAACTTCGGGTACCAGCCATGTCGCAACGCCAGACGCTCCCCGTGCTCCCGCTCCGGGGCACGGTCATCTTTCCAGGCCTCACCGCCCCCATCGCCGCTGGCCGGCCGGGGACGCTGCGGGCCATCGAAGCCGCCCTCAAGGGCGACCGCCTGGTGTTCGCCGTGGCGCAACGCGACAACACGGACGAGCCCACGCCGGACATCCTCTACTCGATGGGCGTCATCGCCCGGATCGGGCAGATCCAGCGCGGCCTCGGTGGGGTCCAGCTGCTCCTCCAGGGCGAACAGCGCGCCACCGCGCTGCAGTTCACCACCGTGGACAACTATCTCGCGGCAGTGGTGCAGTCGGTCGACGAGATGAAGCCGATCAATGAGGACGACCCGGCGTTCGTCGCGCTGTACAAGGAGATCCGCGAGCGGGCCGCCGAGCTGGGCGAACGGCGCGGCCTCCCCGAGGAGGTCGTGCATCAGGTGCTGGACGCGGTGACGGACGCCGGACGCTTCAGCGACCTGGTCGCGGGCTACATCGAGCTACCGGTCGCCGAGCGCCAGGGGCTGCTGGAGAACCTGTCCGTGGAGGATCGGCTCCGGCGAGTGCTCGTCCACGTGCAGCGGCAGATCGGCATGATCGAGATGCAGGAGGAGATCAAGTCGCAAGTGCAGGAGGAGCTCGGGGAGCGCCAGCGCGAGATGTACCTGCGTGAACAGATGAAGGCGATCCAGAAGGAGCTCGGCGACGACGACCAGAGCAAGGAGATCACCGAGCTGCGCGAGAAGCTCGACAAGCTGGAGCTGCCGCCGACGGCGCGCACCGAAGTCGAACGAGAGCTCGGGCGCCTCGAGCGCGCTGGCCGCGAGTCGATGGAGGCGCAGGTCATCCGCACCTACCTCGAGTGGATCGCCGAGCTGCCCTGGAATGCTCGCAGCGACGACAACCTCGATCTCCTCCGCGCACAGACGGTGCTGGACGAGGATCACTACGGGCTGCCGGACGTGAAGGACCGGGTGTTGGAGTTCCTCGCCGTCCGGCAGCTCCGCGCGAAGGAGATGGCGGAGGAGGTCGAGAAGACGGGCGAGGTGCCGATCGCCACCTTCAAGATCGACAAGGATGACGCCACGCCCAGCCTCGGCGCGGCGGACGAGGCGCGTGCCGTGACGAACAAGACCGAAGCCAAGGCGCGCGCGATGGCGAAGGGACCGATCCTGCTCTTCTCCGGGCCGCCCGGCGTCGGCAAGACGTCGATCGCCAAGTCGATCGCCCGCTCACTGGGACGCGAGTACGTGCGCGTGGCTCTCGGCGGAATACGGGACGAGGCCGACATCCGTGGCCACCGGCGCACCTACGTGGGCGCGATGCCCGGCCGCATCGTGCAGGGCCTCAAGCAGGCGGGCACCCGCAACCCCGTCTTCCTGCTCGATGAGGTGGACAAGCTGGGCGCGTCGTTTCAGGGGGACCCGGCGAGCGCACTGCTCGAGGTGCTCGACCCAGCCCAGAACGACACCTTCACCGACCACTATCTCGGAATTCCGTTCGACCTGAGCGAGGTGTTGTTCATCGCGACCGCGAACTTCATCCAGAACATTCCCGGTCCGCTGCTCGACCGCATGGAGGTCGTGGAGTTCGCCGGATATACCGAGCGAGAGAAGGCCGAGATCGCGAAGAAGTATCTGATTCCGCGCCAGCTCGAGGCCTCGGGGCTCAAGAGCAAGAACATCGTCTTCACCGACGACGCAGTGATGAGCATCGTGAGCAAGTACACGCGCGAGAGCGGCGTGCGGCAGCTCGAGCGCCAGGTAGGGGCGGTGGCGCGGAAGGTCGCGCGCAAGCTCGCGTCGGGGGAAACCGACGACCTCACGATCACGCCCGAGGACGTGCGCGAGCTGCTCGGACGGCCGCGGGTACACCCAGAGCATGCGAACGAGGAGAACGAGATCGGCGTGGCCGCCGGGATGTACTACACGCCGATGGGTGGCGACATCATGTTCGTGGAGGCGGCGATCCGTCGTCTGCACGGCGCGCAGCGCTCCGCGGACGCCGACGACAGCAAGGTGCAGGTGAGCGGATGGGGGAACGTGTCGCTCATCCTCACGGGACAGCTCGGCGACGTGATGAAGGAGAGCGCGCGCGCCGCGCTCACGTACGCTGCCACCCATGCCTCGGCGTTGAAGATTCCGGAGGATCGGCTCGGCTCGATCGAGGTCCACGTGCACGTGCCGGCCGGCGCCATCCCGAAGGACGGGCCGAGTGCGGGAGTCGCCATCTCGACGGCGCTCGTGAGCGCGATGTCGGGACGCCCGGTGCGGCGCGAGGTGGCGATGACAGGCGAATCCACGCTGCGCGGGCGCGTGCTGCCGATCGGGGGGCTGAAGGAGAAAGTCTTGGGCGCACACCGCGCGGGAATCACGACCATCATCCTGCCGAAGGACAACGAGGCGGATATGGAGGACATCCCGGACGAGGTGCGCAACCAGCTCACGTTCCACTGCGTGAGCACGCTGGACGAGGCGTTCGCCATCGCCCTGATGCCGGCGGTGAACGGCACGCCCGCACCGGCCAGGCCGACGATCATGGAAGAAGCCGAGGAGGCAGTGGGTGCAGCGTGAGGGCACGGCGGGCGCGTGGGGACTCCGTCCCCATGCGTCCATCGCGAGGGGGGCTGTCGCGCAGCACCTCGAGGTGTTATGATTGGTTTCAGCGACGCATCCCGGCCTCGGCCGGGGACCTAGTTCCAACGAATCAGGGGCCTGCATCTCGCGGGTTCCTTTTTTTTCGCCTGCGTCGCTGCGCAGCCGGCACAGTGCCGAGTCTGTGGGGCGAGCCTCCGCGTGAAGGTGCCGTTCACGTGAAAACATGTGGCCGTGCCATACGGTAGCGGTCCACGAACATCATTCAGGAGTTCAGCTATGCGTACGACCGGCACCGTGAAGTGGTTCAACGACACGAAGGGCTTTGGCTTCATCACTCCCGCGAACGGCGAAAAGGATTGCTTCGTGCACCACTCCGCCATTCAGGGTCACGGCTTCAAGTCCCTCGCCGAGGGTGAGGCCGTGGAGTTCGACGTGGTTCAGGGCGCCAAGGGCCCGGCTGCAGAGAACGTCGTCAAGCTCGGCCGCTAACACGGCGAGTCGGACAGGTCCGGTCGTCACCTGACAGGCTGAACTAGTCCACGCTCGAGATCAACGCCCCGTCGTGCTTTGCACGGCGGGGCGTTGTGCGTTCAGCAGTGGCTTACCATCAGTCACGCCCATGACCTCACCCGTGATGAAGCGCGCGTCCTGCGATGGAGGACGGCATGCAGAAGCCCATCTCGCCGTTCGCTCACGGCGTATCATCGATTACCCGGCCTCGGCCACGGTCGCGCTCGCGCCGCGCGCGTTGACCGTTCCCGCCCCGTGCGCAGGCGCTGCGATGCGCTCGCCACGAGCTACTCCGGTCTATCGGCGATCACGGACTATCTCCTGAGCGTGAAGCGCGTCGCGCCGTTCAAGGTGCATGGGGCGATCGAGCTGGCGATCGGGGCGGTCACCGACTGGAATAGCGCGACCACTGCGGGCAGTAGCTAATAGGCGATCAGCGCTCCGAAGACCGGCACCTTCCAGGGCACGCTCCGCAGCGGCTCGGGCTCGGTGCCAGGAATGAAGTACTCCGTGTAGCGCTGCGCTGGTGGCGTGGTGGCGTCGGCCACCTGGCCGGTGAGCCGGTCCAGCTCCGCGGTGATCATGCCGAGGGGTGGGGTCCACGGTGCGGGGACGGCACGCCCGGCGTAGTACCTCGCCATCATCGCGCCCCAGATCGGCGCCGCGAGGGTTCCGCCGGCGACACCGGACGCGATGGGCTTGGGGCGGTCGAAGCCTAGCCAGACACCGGCGACGAGGTCGGGGGTCATTCCCATGAACCACACGTCCACGTTGTCGTTCGTGGTGCCGGTCTTGCCCGCGATCGGGATGGCGGCGGGCACGGCGCGGCGCGCCGGACCGCCGGTGCCGCGCTCGGTCGCGTCGCGCATCATGTCTCGCACGATGAATGCGACGCGCGGGTCCATCACCGACTGGGGGGTCGAGGGGGGACGCTGCATCACGACGCGACCGCTCGCATCCTCCACACGAGTGATCAGCCGCGGCTCGACGACACTGCCCAGATTGGCCCATACCGTGTACGCCGCGACGTAGTCGATCGGGTGCACGGCGGAGGCGCCGAGCGCACTTGCCGGCACGGCGGCGATCGGCGTGCCGATCCCCGCACGGTGTCCCATGGCGGCCATCGAATCGAGGCCGACCCGGAGCGCGAGCTGCACGGCGACGGGATTGCGCGAGTACGTGAGGGCCTCGCGCAGCGTGATCGGCCCCAGGAACTTCCCGTCGGAGTTGTCGGGGCTGTAAATGCCCCCGCCATCGACCGGGATGGCGAGCGCGGTGTCCGGAACGATCGACGCCGCGCTCAGACTGTCCTCGAGTGCCTTGGCGTAGACGAACGGCTTGAACGATGATCCCGGCTGGCGCAGCGCGAGAACCGCGCGATTGAAGGGAGCGAGCGCGTAGTCGCGACCGCCCACCAGAGCGCGTACGTCTCCCGTGCTGGGCTCGATGGCAACCACGACTCCCTCGAGCGCGTCGCTCTTGTTCGCTGCGGTGGCGAGTGTGGGATGCTTGTATCCCTCGCGCTGCTCCACCTTGAGCGTGCCCTCGACCAGCGACTGCACCGCCGCACGCTGCAGCGCCACATCAGCGGTCGTGTGGACGCGAAAGCCGCCCGCGGCGAGGTTCAGCCCCGCGCGGTCGCCGGCTTGCCGCACCGCGTCCACGAAGTAGTTCGCCGGCGCCGCCATGCCAGCGTTGGGCGCGGTGACGACCCTGTCGGTGCGCGCGCGCGCGGCGTCGCCAGCGCTGATGAAACCCTGGTCTGCCATGAGCCCGAGAATGAGGTCGCGTCGTGCCCTGGCCTTGTCGGGAAAGCGCGACGGATCGTAGCCCACCGGCGACTTCGGAAGTGCGGCGAGCGTGGCCGCCTCGGCAAGGGTGAGGCGGGAGGCCGGCTTGCCGAAGTAGTGGCGCGCCGCCGACTCCACGCCGTACCAGCCATGGCCGAAGTTGATCTGGTTGATGTACCCCTCGAGGATCTGCTCCTTGGAGTAGTGGCGCTCCATCTCGCGTGCCGCCTGCTGCTCGCGGAGCTTCCGGCTCACGCTCATGTCGCGCCGGTCAATCAGGTCGGGGTGCATGTTGCCGACGAGCTGCTGCGTGATCGTGCTCGCGCCGCCCCGGTGGTCGCCGGTGATCTTCTCAAGCAGCTTGCCCTTGATCGCGCCCGCCACTCCGATGAGATCCACCCCATCGTGCTGGTAGAAGCGCTGGTCCTCCACGGCCACGAATGCCTGACCGACGTACCTGGGCAGAGTGCGAATGGGAACGCTCGTACGCGATTCATGACCGATCTCGCCGATCAGGGCGCCGTCTCGCGCATACACGAGCGACGACTGGGGCTGCCCGACGATCTGCCAGACCTGCCCGGAGGAGCGAGCGGAGGCCGGCGTTTGTGCGCCTGCCGAGGCGGTGACGGCGGTGGTGGCGGCGAGGATGGCAAGAAGCGGAAAGAATCTGTAGCGCATGAGGCGAAGTACACCGGTCGGTCGGGCGAGGTTGCGGGAACGGATGGGGGCAACAGCTGACGATCGGTGATGGTCGCTGGGTACTGGTCGGTGAGCACCTAGCCCAGCCGTTGCCCCACGGGGTCGCCGACGCGATCCTTAAGGCAATGGTTCCCTTCGTCACGCTCGCCCTCGCCCAGCTCCAACCTCGGAAGGGCGACTACGCCGCCAACCTGGCCCGCATCGCCGAGCTGCTCGCCCAGGCCGCGGCGCTCGATGAGCGGCCACGGCTGGTGTGCTTTCCCGAAACGTCGCTGAGCGGCTACTTCCTGGAGGGGGGCGTGCGCGAGCACGCGGTGACCGCCGGTCGGCTCGCCGCCGACCTGCACCGTGTGTATTCCGGCCCCCCGGTCGACGTGTGCGTGGGATTCTACGAGGTGTGGCGCAACAAGCTGTACAACAGCGCGCTGTACCTCTCGCTCGGCGAGACGCTCCCGCTCGTGCGGCATGTGCATCGGAAAGTGTTCCTGCCCACCTATGGCCTGTTTGACGAGGAGCGGTTCGTGGAACGCGGGCGCGACATCCGCGCCTTCGACACGCCGTGGGGACGGGCGGCGATGCTCGTCTGCGAGGACGCGTGGCACTCGTTGAGCGGCACCATCGCCGCGCTCGACGGGGCGCAGCTGATCGTCGTTCCCTCCGCGCCGCCGGCGCGAGGGCCCTGGCCCCGGACGGACGATGTGCCGGGGCCGGCGAGCGTTTCGCGCTGGGAGCGTCTGGCACGTGACATGGCCGATGAGCACGGAGTGTATGTGGCGCTCGTCCCCCTGGTCGGAAGCGAGGGCGGCAAGCAATTCCCCGGTAGTGCGATGCTCGCGGGCCCGAGGGGCGAGGTGCGAGTGCGTGGGCCGTTGTGGGAGGAGGCGCTCGTCCTCGTCACGATCGACCTGACGGATGTGACTCGCGCACGGGCGGACATGCCACTGATCGCCGATCTCGAGACGATGGCGCCGCACCTGCGCGATTCCATGGCACGCGTGGAGGCGGGAGCTCCGCAGCTCCTGGCGTTCGACGGGATGGAGGAGATTGCGGCGACCGAAGGCGGACATCCCGCCGCGACACCCGCGTCGCGCCCGGCGCGTCGTGCCGCCGGCCCTGCGACGACGACGCTCCCGGTCGTCACTGCCGATCCCCACGTCGGGCCGCCCTCCCTCACCATCGATGCCGCGCTCACGGAGCAATGGCTCGTCCACTTTCTCCGCAACGAGATGGGGCGCCGAGGGTTCAGCACCGCGGTGATCGGAATCTCCGGCGGCGTGGACTCCGCGGTGACGGCATATCTCGCCACACGCGCCCTGGGCGCGAAGAACGTGGTCGGGGTGCGGATGCCCTTCCGCACGTCGAGCCCCGAGAGCCTGGAGCATGGGCAGCTCGTGATCGACGCGCTCGGCATTCAGGCCCGCACGCTCGACATCAGCGCCGCGGTGGACGGATACCTCGTCCATGAACCCGATGCGAACGATGCGCGCCGCGGAAACGTGATGGCGCGAGTACGGATGATTGCCCTGTTCGACCTCTCCGCCAAACATCGCGCCATTCCACTCGGCACCGGCAACAAGACCGAGCGCCTGTTCGGCTACTTCACCTGGCACGCCGACGATTCTCCGCCCATCAATCCGCTGGGCGACCTGTTCAAGACACAGGTCTGGGCGCTGGCGCGGCACCTCGAGGTCCCCGAGGTGATCGTGGGAAAGGCGCCGTCTGCCGATCTGGTGGTGGGGCAGACGGACGAGGGCGACTTCGGCATCGGGTATCCGCGCGCCGACGAGCTGTTGAACTGGATGCTGGCCGGCTACGGGGAAGACGACCTCCTGGCGCGCGGCTTCGATGCGGGAGAGGTGGCCCTCGTCCGGAAGCGACTCTCGACGACCCACTGGAAGCGACGCCTGCCGACCGTGGCGATGGTGAGCGGGTCGGCGATCGGTGAGAGCTATCTGCGGCCGGTGGACTACTGAGCGAACGTCGGTCCAGCAGATGGTCCCTGCCGCGCTGCCCGCTGGCGGCTGTCCCCGCCTGCCGCGGCACGGCCTTCGCCTTCTGGAGCGGCCTCACCCGGAGGAGAGCGTGATGACCACGGCAAAGCGGACGCCCGCTCGCAAGGTCGCGACAGCGAAGAAGGTGGCGAAGGAGGGGGCGAAGAAAGCCCCGACGAAGCGTTCGACCCCCAGGAAGGTCGCGACGACGAAGGGCGCCGGCGTAAAGGCACCCTCGACGAAACACGCGGCGAAGAAGAGCGTGACGAAGCTGGGCGCCGCGAAGACGAGCGCGGCGAAGCGCTCGGCCACGACGCAGGCAGCGTCCACACCGCTGGCGGAGTACAACCGCAAGCGTGACTTCACGCGGACTCGTGAGCCGGCGGGGATCGTTCCGCGGACCAAGACCAGCAGTCTGCGCTTCGTGGTGCAGAAGCACGCAGCGAGCCACCTTCACTACGACTTCCGCCTCGAG
>JBBQYZ010000028.1:0-11907 GCA_038208205.1 Gemmatimonadales bacterium
CCAGTGATGCGTCTCGACGGAATCCTCGCCCCGGTCGTCACGCCGTTCGACTCGCTCGGAGAGGTGGACGCCGACGCGTTCGCACGCAACGTGCGGGCGCACCTCGCCGCGGGGCTCGACGGCGTGGTGGTGGCCGGAAGCACCGGTGAGGCGGCGCTGCTCGACGAGAGCGAGCGGCTCCGGCTGGTCGAGACGGCGCGGCGCGAGGTGCCCCCCGACGGCACGTTGATCGTCGGCACGGGGGCGGAGTCGACGCGCGCGGTGATCGCCCGCAACCGGGCAGTGGCGGAGCGCGGCGCCGATGCGGTGCTCGTGGTGGCGCCCCACTATTATGGCGATGCGATGACGCCCGAGGCGATGCTCGAGCACTACACGCGGATCGCCGACGCGAGCCCGGTGCCGGTGCTGCTCTACACGATCCCCAAGTACATGCACTTCGCGCTGGCGGCGGACACCGTTCAGGCGCTCGCGCGGCACGACAACATCGTCGGGATGAAGGACAGCTCGGGCGACGCGGCGCTCCTGGCAGGATACCTCGCGGCGAAGAGCGACCATTTCCGCGTCCTCACCGGGAGCGGCACCCTGCTCGGGCAGGCGCTCGGCATGGGCGCCGACGGGGCGATCCTCGCCGTGGCGCTGTTCGCTCCGGCGCTGTCGCTCGAGGTGATGCGTGCGGCACGGGCGGGTGACCAGGCGACGCTGACGGCGGCTCAAGCGCGGCTCGCGCCGCTGGCGGCGCGTATCGTGGGCGGAATGGGTGTGGCTGGCGTGAAGGCCGCGCTCGACGCGGTGGGTCTTGCCGGCGGCGCGCCGCGTCCTCCGCTGCGATCGCTGTCGGCCGCGAGTCGCGATACGCTCGACGACCTGATAGGGGAGCTCAGACCGTCGGCGGAGCGGACCACCGCAGGCTGATGGTCCCGGCGCGCGGCGAAGGTGCGCACCACCTCGCGATGCTCGCGCGTGCACCTCGCCCGGCGGGAGGAGTCGCCGAGCGCGCCGCGCGCGAGTACGCCGCCGACGTGCTCCGGCGGGCCGGCTTCGCGGTGACCATGGAGCCCTTCGAGTATTCGAGCCTTCCGGGCCGGTTCGCCACGCCCATCGGGGGTGCGACCGCCGCTCTCACGGTGCTCGCCGCCGCGCGGTTCGGTCTCGGGCGCGGTGCTCCGTGGGGCGCGTTGTTCGCCCTCGGCGCCGGCACGGCGATCCTTGCCTTGTTCGCGCGGGGGATGCTCGGTGACGCGGTCATCGACCTTCCGTGGCTGCGCCGTACCTCGACGAACCTCGTCGCCACTCGCACGGCGACGCCGCGCGTCTGGCTCGTCGCGCACCTCGACAGCAAGTCGCAGCCGGTGCCTTCCCTGGGCCGCGTCGCCGGGATCTCTCTGCTCGTCGCAGGCCTGATGCTGGCGACGCTCGCGGCCGTGTTGCAACTGCGCGGTGTACACGCGCGTACGCTGTGGTGGGCCGCCGTCGCCGTGTCGGTGCTCGGAGCGCCGATCGTGATGGCGAGCGTGGTCGACAACCGCTCCGACGGTGCGGTGGACAATGCATCGGGTGTGGCGGCGGTGCTGGCGGCAGCGCAGTCGGTGCCCGCTGGAGTCGAGGTCGGCGTGCTCCTGCCCAGCGCGGAGGAGCTAGGGTTGGCGGGGGCGCGGGCGTGGGCGCGGGCGTGGGCGCGAGGGCGCGCGGCGGCCATCGCGCTCAACTGCGACGGGATAGACGACCAGGGAGAGCTCACCATCATGTATTCCGGCACCGCGCCACGAGCCCTGCTTCGTACCCTGTGCGATGTCGCCGACTCGCCGCCACGCGCTCGACGTATGCCCCTCGGTCTGCTCACGGACTCAGTGGCGTTCACCGACCGCGGCTGGGCGGCCGTCACCGTGAGCCGCGGCTCGCTCGCTACGTTGCGGCGAGTACACACGGCAGCCGACTCGCTCGCGCGTCTGCGCGGCGAGGGGATCGACGAGGTCGCCATCCTGCTCGCCCGCGCCGCGGAGGCGCTCGCCCGATGAACTTGCTGCTCCTGGTGGGTCTGCTGACGCTCGGCCTGCTCATGATCCCGTTCGGCCTCCCCGGCACCTGGATCATGGCCGGCACCGCACTCGGCTACTCGCTGCTCGTGCCCGAGTCGATCAGCATCTTCACGGTGGTCGGCGTGGCGGTCCTGGCGCTGGTGGGCGAGGTGATCGAGTTCACCCTCACGGCGAAGTACACGCGCAAGTACGGCGGCTCTCGGCGCGCGAGCTGGGGGGCGGTGATCGGTGGGATGGTCGGCGCCTTCATGGGCGTTCCAGTCCCGATCGTGGGATCGATCGTCGGCGCCTTCGCCGGCGCGTTCATCGGCGCCTTCGTGGCCGAGCTCACGAAGAGCAGCGCCGGCTCCGCGACGCGCGTCGCCACGGGAGCGCTCATCGGTCGCGCCGTCGCTGCCGCGATGAAGGTGGGGATCGGGTTGGGAATGGCGGCGTGGATCCTGTTCGCCGCGCTGGTTTGACGATCACGCCTCGCTGCGCTGATTGACTCCACCCCCCCGCTCCCTAGATTGAACCAACGCCCCGCGCACCGCGGGGCGTTTTTCATGTCCGTCTGGCACTGTCGGGAGCGTCATGTTCGGTCCGGAATCGCGCGTCGTGGTGGTGGTCGGCGCGCAGTGGGGCGACGAGGGAAAGGGCAAGCTCGTTGACGTGCTGGCCGAGCGCGCGGACTGGGTCGTGCGCTACCAGGGCGGCGCGAACGCGGGCCACACCGTGGACCTCGGCGACCGCAGCTTCGTGCTGCACCAGATCCCGAGTGGCATCCTGCATTCCGGCGTACGCTGCGCGATCGGCAACGGGGTCGTGCTCGACCCCGACACGCTGTTCGAGGAGATCGATGGCCTGGTGAGCGCGGGGGTCGACGTGGAGGGCCGCCTCTACGTGAGCGAACGCGCACATCTGGTGCTGCCCTACCACAAGATGGTGGACGGCGCGAGCGCCTCGAGCAAGGCAATCGGCACCACGGGCCGCGGGATCGGACCAGCGTATGAGGACAAGGTGGCGCGGCGCGGTGTGCGGGTCCTCGACCTGCGGCAACCCGAACGGCTGCGCGAGGTGGTAGAGAAGGGCGCGGAAAACGCGCGCTCGCGACTGGCGCGGAGCGGCTCGGCGCAGACGGTGGACGTGGACGCCGTGATCGCGCAGCTCGAGCGGCTCGGGACGCGGCTGCTCCCCCTGGCCGAAGACATCGGGCTCATGGTGCATCGCGCCGTGAAGGCGGACGCCGCCGTGCTGCTCGAGGGAGCGCAGGGCTCGCTGCTCGACATCGATCACGGCACGTATCCCTACGTGACCTCGAGCAACACCACGGCCGGCGGTGCGGCGATCGGCGTGGGCATCGGTCCCACGGCGATCGACCGCGTGCTCGGTGTGGTGAAGGCGTACACGACGCGAGTCGGCAACGGACCGTTGCCGACGGAGCTGGCGGAGCCGCTGCAGAGCGAAGTGCGCACGCTCGGCAATGAGTTCGGCGCGACGACCGGCCGCGCGCGTCGCTGCGGGTGGTTCGATGGGCTGGTGGTGAAGTACGCGACGCGGGTGAACGGGTTGAGCGACCTCGCCGTCACCAAGCTCGATGTCCTCGACACGCTCGACCGACTCGGGGTGTGCGTGGGCTACGAGATCGATGGAGAGCTGCACGAGGAGTTTCCGAGCGACCTGCTCGCGCTGGAGAAGGTGGTGCCCCGGTACGAATGGCTCGACGGCTGGAAGCGGTCGACCGCCGCGGCGCGCACCCTGGCGGACCTGCCACCTGAGGCGCGGAGCTACCTCGACCGAATCGAGACGCTGGTGGAGGCGCCGGTCACATACGTGTCCGTGGGAACACGTCGGGACCAGATCATCGGGCTATGATCTCGCGTCGTCGCGCCGCTCAGACGGAGACTCGTCCGAATCGGGGCGGATCGTACGGATCGGGCGGATGACGACACAACGAACGCGTTCGCCGCGCCAGGCAGCCTCCTGAAGCAGTCACCAAAGTACTTGTCTTTTATCTTGCAGGCTGGCTGCGGTGCACGGAATTCCGCTACCCTGCCGGGACGATCCGTCAGATTCGCTCCATCCCGGAATCCGGATCGGACGTGGGACCATTCGGCCAGCCGCCGCCTCGACACCCCAGCCAACGCGAGCCTCCGATGACTGACGTGATGCTCGACCTCCTGATCATCGGCGCCGGTCCTTGCGGGCTCGCCGCCGCCATCTCGGCGCAACGAGCCGGCCTGGCGGCGCGCGTGCTCGATGCCGGCGCGGTGGTCAGCACCATCACCCAGTACCCGTACTACGTCAGCTTCTTCTCCACCGCCGAGAAGCTTTCGCTTGGTGGAGTGCCGTTCGTGGTCGCGAGCGACAAGCCGACGCGGCGCGACGGGCTGGCGTACTACCGGGCGATCGTTCGCCACTTCGGGCTCGACGTGCGGCAGTACGAGCGCGTCTCGCGCCTCGCGGTCTCCGACGCGGGGTTCGTCGTCCACTCGAAGACGATGGAGGGCCAGGAGTGCGAGACACGCGCGCGCGCGGTGTGCGTGGCCACCGGCTACTTCGGCTCGCCCAACTACCTGCGCGTGCCTGGCGAGGCGCTGCCGCACGTCACGCACGTGTACCGTGAGGGCCATCCCGCCTTCGCGCAGGATGTCGTGGTGGTGGGGGGTGGCAACTCGGCGGCGGAGGCGGCGCTCGACCTGTGGCGGGCGGGTGCTCGCGTCACGCTGGTCCACTTCGGGCCGACCTTCGACAAGCGCATCAAGCCGTGGGTCGGGCCGGACATCGAGAACCGCATCAAGGAGGGCGCCATCACGGCGCGGTGGAACAGCCGCGTCACGCTGATCGAGCCTGGAAGGGTAACGATCCAGGCCGACGCGGAAGGCGAGTCCCGGCTGGCCGCGCGGTTCGTGTACGTGATGACCGGGTTCGCACCGAATACCGAGCTTCTGCGCGAGGTGGGCGTGCCGATTGATCCAACGTCGGGCATACCACAACACGACCGCGACACGCTCGAGACCACGGTTGCTGGCCTGTTCATCGCCGGCGTCGTCGTCGCCGGGTTCGACGCGAACCAGGTGTTCATCGAGAACGGCCGGTTTCACGGCGACAAGATCGTTGCGCGGCTACTCGGAAGGCCGGTGCCGCCGCCTCCTACGCTCAGCGCCGAGCTGGACACCTGAGCTACCTTACGGGCTCGGAGCGCCGCCGTCCCACCCCGGGACGGCGGCGCGCGGCACCGTACCCCAGCGGCGCCGTCCCACCCCCGACGAGACGCCAGCAATGCCGGCCAGCAGCCAACCCGACGTGATGGACAAGCTCGTGTCGCTCTGCAAGCGACGCGGCTTCATCTTCCAGAGCTCGGAAATTTATGGGGGGACTGGATCGGTCTGGGACTACGGGCCGCTGGGCGTGGAGCTGAAGCGGAACATGAAGGACCAGTGGTGGAAGGCCATGGTCCGCCTGCGCGACGACGTCGAGGGACTCGACGCGGCGATCCTGATGCACCCGCGCGTCTGGGAAGCGAGTGGACACGTCGCCGGATTCACCGATCCGCTCGTGGACTGCAAGACGTGCAAGGGCCGCTTCCGCGCCGACAAGCTCGAGGACGCGCGCTGTCTGCAGAAGCCCAGCCGAAAGCCGGGCGAGGCCGAGCAGTGCCAGCTCACCGAGCCGCGGCTGTTCAATCTCATGTTCAAGACGTTCATGGGTCCGGTCGAGGAGAGCGCGTCGACCGTGTACCTGCGCCCCGAGACGGCGCAGGGAATCTTCGTCAACTTCCTCAATGTGCAGCAGAGCATGCGGCAGAAGGTGCCGTTCGGGATCGCCCAGATCGGCAAGGCGTTCCGCAACGAGATCACGCCGGGGAACTTCATCTTCCGCACGCGCGAGTTCGAGCAGATGGAGATGCAGTTCTTCGTCGAGCCGGGCACGGACATGGAATGGTTCGAGTTCTGGAAGGCGAACCGCCTCGAGTGGCACACGTCCCTCGGGCTTTCTCCGGAACGGCTCAATTACCATCAACACGCCGGCGCGGAGCTCGCGCACTACGCGCGCGCCGCGTTCGACATCGAGTTCGACTTCGGTGGCACCCTCGGCTTCCAGGAGATCGAGGGGATCCACAACCGCGGCGACTTTGACCTCGCCCGGCACCAGGAGTACTCGAGCAAGAAGCTCGAGTACTTCGATCAGCCGAACAACAAGCGCTACCGCCCCTCCGTGATCGAGACGTCGGTCGGCGCCGACCGCGCCACTCTCGCCGCGCTGGTGAACGCGTACCGCGAGGAAACGGTGGAGGGCGAAGCCGAGGGGCGCACCGTGCTGCGGCTGCACCCCGCCCTCGCGCCGATCAAGGCCGCGGTGTTCGCCCTCACCAAGAAAGACGGGATGCCCGAGATGGCGCACCGGATCGCGAACGCGCTGCGGCAGCAGTTCCCCACCGATTACGACGAGACCGGAAGCATCGGCAAGCGCTACCGTCGTCAGGACGAGGTCGGTACGCCCTTCTGCGTGACGGTCGACCCCGACTCGGTGAAGGACAACACGGTGACGATCCGCGACCGCGACACGCTCAAGCAGGAGCGGGTGAACGCCGATGCGCTCGGTGGATATCTGCGGGAGCGGCTCCCCGCATGACGCCGCCATTGTCGATCGAGCGGCTGCGGGGCGAAGGCGAGGCGTTCATGCAGGAGCTGTCGCGCGAGTACTACGAGGCGCACAGCGGCCTGAAGCCGAACGCCGAGCTGCAGCCGATCTACCACCGGCACCGCGAGATCCTCGGCGCGGATGCGCTCGAGGTGGCGCGCGAGGCGTTCGTCGGCAGCGCGGAGGGGAGTGAGGAGCGGCGATCGGCGCGGCTGCTGCTCGATTGGCAGGTGGAGGCGCAGAGCAGCCGGCAGCTCGCCGCCCTCGACGAGCGCGAGATCGCCTGGGAAGGGGACGCCGTGGTGAAGACCGCCGACGGGCGAGTCATCCCCATCCAGCGCGTCTCGATCGAGCTCGGCAACAGCACCGATCGTCACGAGCGCGCGATGATCGAGACGGCGCGCTCCACGCTCGTGGAGCGTGAGCTCTCCCCCATGCGCCGCGAGCGGTTCCAGCGCGAGCGCGACATCACTGAGTCGCTCGATCTCGCCAACGGGTACAACGCGACCTGGGAACTGTTGAGCGGCATCTCCCTGGACGGGCTGCGCGCCGAGTGCGAGGCGTTCCTGCGCGACACGCAGTCGATGTGGGACGACGTCTGTCCCGCGTTCACGAAACGTGTGCTGGGCATGGATGCGCGCGAGACGACGCGAGCCGACGCCCTCGCCCTGTTTCGAGCCCGCGAGTTTGACCAGTACTTTCCAGCGCGCGACATGGAGTCGTCGATCCGGCGTCAGAGCCGGGAGATGGGGATCGACCCCGAGGCCGCCGGGCGGGTCCGCTTCGATACGGGTGAACGCGAGGGCAAGCGGTCGCGCGCCTTCTGCGCACCGGTGCGGGTGCCCGAGGAGGTGTACCTCGTCCTCCGGCCGCATGGCGGCCAGACCGACTGGCAGACCTTCCTGCACGAGCTGGGGCATGCGCTGCACTTCGCGTACATGCGCCCCGATCACGCGATGGAGTTCCGCTGGATGGGCGACAATTCCGTGACCGAGGGCTACGCGATGCTCTACGATCACCTGATGCAGGACGCTGGCTGGCTGCAGCGCTTCACTGGACTCGAGCGGACGACGACGCCGGTGTACCTGCGCACGGCGGGGTTCGAGGAGCTGCACTTCCTGCGTCGCTACTGCGCGAAGCTCGTGTACGAAACGCAGCTCTACGGCGGCGGGCTGTCGTGGGACTCGCTGCCCGACCTGTACGTGGAGCTGCTCACGGGCGCCACTACCTTTCAGTACTCGCGCGCCGACGCGTTCGTGGACGTGGACCCGCGCTACTACGCGGCGCGGTACCTGCGCGCCTGGCAGCTGCAGGCGCTGCTGACGGAGACGCTCGTGGAGCGGTACGACGCGGACTGGTGGCGCAATCCGCGCTGCGGACCGTGGATCGTGCAGTCGCTGTTCAGCGAGGGCCAGCGCGAGCTGGCGCACGAGCAGGCGGCGCGCGTGTCGGGCAAGACTCTGAGTTTCGCGCCGATCGTGCGCAGCATCGAGCGGATGCTCGGTTGACCCACCGAGCGGGCGGTCGGCCGCTACCGTATTCGCCTCTCCCGGTACTCACGTGGACCTGCTGACCGACCCGCAGTCCTGGATCGCCTTCGCCACGCTGCTCGCACTCGAGATCGTGCTCGGCGTCGACAACGTCGTCTTCATCTCCATCCTGGCCGGCAAGCTGCCGGCCGGGGAGCAGCAGCGAGCGCGTAGCACCGGCCTTGCCCTGGCGCTCGTCACGCGCGTCCTGCTGCTTCTTTCCCTGTCGTGGGTCATCCGGCTCACCGCCCCGCTGTTCGCGCCGTTCGGGCACGAGCTGTCGGGACGCGACCTGATCCTGATCGTGGGCGGTTTGTTCCTGATCGGAAAGAGCACCCACGAGATGCACCAGCGACTCGAGGGCGAGGAAGGCGAGACGTCGTCGCGGGTTCGGCCGAGCTTCTCCGGCGTCATCGTGCAGATCCTGCTGCTCGACATCGTGTTCTCGCTGGACTCCGTGATCACCGCGGTCGGCATGGTGGACCGGCTCGAGATCATGATCGCCGCCGTCGTCGCCGCGCTGTTCGTGATGCTCGCCTTTGCCGGGCGCATCAGCTCTTTCGTGGAACGCCACCCGACGGTAAAGATGCTTGCACTGTCCTTCCTGCTCCTGATCGGCACGACGCTGATCGCCGAGGGAATCGATCAGCACATTCCAAAGGGGTACATCTACTTCGCGATGGCGTTCTCGCTGTTCGTGGAGATGCTCAACCTGAAGTCGCGTCGGGTGGCCGTCACGCCGGTGCGGCTGCACGAGCCGTACACGGCGACGGCGACCGAGACGACGCGGCGGTGAGTCAAGCTGACGTCGCTCGCGCAGCAAGGGACAATCACGGCTCGACGACGACCGTGTCGGGAGATGGGGGCAGCTTCGGGAGCTCATAGACCGTCCATTCCACGAGCCATCGAGGGGCCATCTTCGACGGTGGGGGACCACAGTTGGTGCCGCGGATGGCCGGCGACTCGCCCTCCATCCGCTTGTCCATCCGCCGCACGAGGGCGCGATCGTCGTGCCGCCACAGGGTGTCGCGCATCCTCTGGAGTGCAACGTAAGAAGCGTGCCCGTACACCTGACTCAGGCGCTGATACTCGCACATCACCGCGAACTGCGTGACGCGGATGTCGGGCGCGGTGAGCATGGCGTGCCACAACTTGTACGCCGAGTCGGTGTTGACGACTCGGACCACCGAGTCGAAGGCGGCGATCCGGCGCTGCTGCTCTCGTACGAGGGCGGGGTCGACCGGCGGCTTCGCGGGCCGCGGTGGCGGCGTCTGCGCACAGGCCACGGCCGCCATAGTGCAAAGCGCGCCGAAGACAAGTCGCCGAGCCGTGCGAAGAGAGAATACTTTCATCGAATTCGCGGCGAGAGCGGCGCCGGAGCTCCCGTGGACGGAGCCGTCTGGTCCGGCTGTCCCTCAACGCGGACGGCTCGCATCGCAGGTGGTTGGCGCGCGATCACGGGTCCGTCGACGCCGAGTCGGGCGACGGTGGCAGTTTCGGCAGCTCATACACCGTCCACTCCACGAGCCATCGAGGGGCCCGCTTGTCCGGCGGCGGCCCACAGGTGTCGCGTTGCATGGCCGGGGACTCGCCTTCCATGCGCTTGTGCATTGCCCCGACGGCGGCGGCACCATCGTGGCGCCACAGAGTATCGCCCATCCGCCGGAGCGCGACGTAAGCTGCTTCTCCGTACATCCCGCTGAGGCGGTGATATTCGCACATCATCGCGAGCTGAGTCACACGGATGTTGGGCGCGGTGAGCATGGCGTGCCACAACTTGTAGGCCGAGTCGGTGTTGACGACTCGGACCACCGAGTCGAAGGCAGCGATTCGGCGCTGTTGCTCCTTTATCAGCGCGCCATCGACCATCGGCTTGGTACGCCGTGGTGCTGGGGCCTGTGCGCAGGCAACGCCAGCGAGCAGAGTCGTGACGAGCGATAGGGCGCGATGGCGCCAGCGCGGGGGGAAGAACTTCACGGAGTCACGGTGCCGCGTGGGCGGTCGATGGAAGTGGGATTGCCGGGAACGAGGCCACCCGGCGCGGCCGGAGAGGTCGTGGGCAGGAGAGCCGGGGCGAGGAGGACCGGAAGCGGATTACGAGAGAAGGTGAAGGCCCATGGTAACTTGCCCGCAACGGTGGCGCTTACCGTATCGACCGAAATCACTCCCCCCTCCGGCCCCAGGTTGTCCGACGATTGAACTACCCAGAGCGGTGGCGCCGATGGAGCCTCCGAAAACATCATCCTCTGCACGGCCTCCGTGGAGCGGGTAGGACTGCCGCCCCCGGTTGTGTACGGCGAGCCGAGCTGCGATTCGATTGGTTCCCCGGCGACATAGGTGAACAGGCCGCCGTCCTGACGCCGAGCGCTGATCGTGTAGTGAAACCGGCAGAGGGCCTGAAAGGAGCGGTCGGGATCCGCCAGGTTCATGATGGCGCCGCATGGATACGGCTCCGACGCGGGCGGTCCCCAACCGCTACCCGTGATCCCCGCCCACAGCCTGGGCTCCTCGTTCAATTCCACCGTCACGGTCATCGGCCGCTTATTGACCGTCACGGCGAGCTGTGCCTGGACCTTGCTCGTGACGTCCAACGGGACGTCCACCGTGGCTGGCGTCGTGCTGATTGACGAACCCGTCACCGTCGAATCGTCACCGTTCACGAACGCCGCAGTCGAGCGGCCGGTGAAGGTTCGACCCTTCAGGACCCGCCCAGTGCGGCTGCGCACATCGACGGTGAGGCGAATTGTGTCACGCACGATCAACGTGACGGCGCTCGGAGCGAGGCTGAAGGAACCGGCGGAGCACTCGTCGGAGAGCGCCGTCAGTTCTTGGCCGACTCTGAGTCCAGATTGTGCGTCCCGCAGGTAGTTCTTGTCGACATAGTGCGCCTCCATTCCCTGCTCGAGGCGCTTCCAAAGATTTGGACTTTCAGCTACAGAATCGCCGGCCGGCGTGTGGATCCGCAGGAAGTCGTTGGGGCGGGCGAGCTGCAGCAGAATGTCGCCCTCCACGATGAGCCCGCGCAGATACGGCGCCTCCAGACCAAGAAAGGATGATCGTGCGATGGGAGACGCGAGGGCAAGGACGGCGGTACAGCCGTTTCCCCCGTTTAGCGGCCGGTTGTCGAGCGATGGCAGCTTCTCCAGCGCTTGTGCGATCATCAAGTCGCCCTGGGAATGCCCGACCAGCAGGGTGTGTTCCCAGTTCTCATGATGCCCATGCACGGTGTACGCGAGCTTCCGCGCGTCGTCGGCGACCTCACCGGTTCGTTCCGATAGCTGCATCAGCTGTTGCATGGCCTCGTAAAGGTCGGACTGCAAAGCTTGCACGGCGAACGGTACGACCTTGCATTGAGCGAACCGCAGCAGGACGTGCAAGGGTTTCATGATTCGGAGCTCGCGGCCGCGGGTCGTTTCGCAGTGATGCGTCTGCGTCCATGTACGGATATTCTCGTTCACGCTTTGGTTGTAGACGTGCGTGACCGCGACGTTGCGACGGAGACCCCCTCCAACGCCAAAGCGCGGTGTCTGTTCGGCACGGCGCTGAAGACGATCCATGGTGGTTACCGCGGACGATGCGCCGTCTGACGGGGGATATTCGGTCGCAAACACCCCGTTGATATAGATGATGTTCGTCACCTCGTCCGGCTCCCCGTCGTCCGACACACTCGCCGCTCGCCCATCGGGGGCGACGAGCCGCGAACGCGACGCGGCGCGACT
>JBBQYZ010000029.1:0-11904 GCA_038208205.1 Gemmatimonadales bacterium
ACCACGATCGACGCCGTGGCGGTGAACGCGAGCACCACGAGAAGAACGTCGCGAAGCGCCTTCACGTACACTGGCGTCAGCGCGACCGTCTGCGAATGGAGCGTCCCACGCAGCAGGCCGAGGATCTCGCCCGCGGCAAACAGGGGCGTGCAGAGGACCGCGAACAGGACGATCCCCTGCGTCAGCCGCCGGAGATTCAGCACGCGGCCGCCACGCCGACCTCGGCGTCGAGCCGCGTGAGGAATCGGCGAAGCGAGATGCGCCAGTCGGGGAGCGGCGTCTCGAGTGCCTTCTCGAGTCGCGACGTGTCGAGGACACTGAACGCCGGGCGACGTGCGGGGGTCGGGTAATCCGCGGTGCTGCAGCGCTCGAGCATCTCGTCGGCCCTCGCGTGATGGAACACCTCGCGCGCGACGTCGAACCAGCTGGCGTGTGGGCCCGCGTTCGCGGCGTGGAACAGCCCCGATGCGTCGATGGCGACGAGCTGCCACATCGCGGCGGCGAGGTCCACGGTGGACGTCGGCCGTCCGACCTGATCATCGACGACCCGCGTTCGCATTCCCGCCCGCGCCCGCTCCCACATCGTTCTCGGGAAGGAGCGCCCGGCCGATCCGAACAGCCACTGGATGCGGAGCACGAGCACGTCCGCGCCCGAGTCGATCAGCGCTCGCTCCCCGTCCAGCTTTCCCTGCCCGTACGCGTTCACCGGCTTCACCGGGTCGGTCTCGCTGTACGGTGTCCGGCCCTCGCCGTCGAACACGTAATCCGTGCCGAAGTGGACGACGCGCACGCCGCGACGGGCGCACTCCGCCCCCAGCATCCGCGGGGCCACGGCGTTGACGGCGTCGGCCGCGGGACGCTCCTCCTCGGCGCGGTCCACGGCGGTGTAGGCGGCGGCATTGATCACCCACGCGGGCGCAACGCGGTCCAGCGCCCCGGTGATCGTCTCCGCCTGCGTGAGGTCGACCTCGGGCCGGCGAGGAGCCGACACGGTGATCCCTTCCGGGGCGGACGCGGCGATGTCCGTACCGAGCATACCGGAGCCGCCAAGGAGGAGAACCCGCATCGGCACGCTCAACCCGGTCGCGAGGGGGTGGATCCGTCGCCCGACCGGAGGTAGAGCGCATTCGAGGCGAGGTACGCCTCGGTCTGCACCCGCTGCCACCACTGCCGGTTCTCGACGTACCAGTCCACCGTCTCGAGCAACCCGGACTCGAAGGTGTAGCGCGGCGACCAGCCAAGGCGCTGTGTGATGAACGAGTTGTCGATCGCGTATCGGCGGTCGTGTCCCAGCCGGTCCGTGACGTAGCGGATCAGCGACTCCGGCTTGCCGAGCGCGGCGAGAAGTCGCGACACGACGGTGATGTTCGCGACCTCGCAGGCACCGCCGATGTTGTAGACCCCGTCCTCGAGGCGTCCGCGCGTGCACACGGCCCAGATGGCGGCGGCGTGATCGCGCACGTGCAGCCAGTCGCGCACGTTCCTGCCATCGCCGTACACCGGAAGCCGCTCGTCGCCGAGCGCCCGGGTGATCATGAGCGGGATGAGCTTCTCGGGGAACTGGTACGGCCCGTAGTTGTTGGAGCACCGCGTCGTGAGAGTGGGCAGGCCGAAGGTCTCCGAGAATGCGCGCACCATGCAGTCCGCACCGGCCTTGCTGGCGGAGTACGGGCTGTTCGGGCGGAGTGGGTGCTTCTCGGTGAAGGGCGGGTCATCCGGCCCGAGCGATCCGTACACCTCGTCCGTGCTCACGTTGACGAAGCGGAATGCACGCGCGCGCGTCGCGAGCTCGTCGCGCAGGCACTCGAGCAGAGTGGCCGTGCCCATCACGTTGGAAGAGACGAACTCGGCGGGCCCGAGAATGGAACGGTCGACGTGCGATTCCGCGGCGAGATGAAGCACCGCGTCCGGCGGGGGAAGCCGAGGTCCGCCCGACGGGTTCGCGTCGGTGCCCGCCAGGAGGCGCGCCACCAGCGCGCGGTCGCGAATGTCCCCGTGCACGAACGTGTAGCGGCCGTCGCCGGCGTCACCCCACCGCGCCTCCACGTCGGCGAGACTCTCGAGGTTTCCCGCGTACGTGAGCAGGTCGAGGTTCACCACGCGGACCTGGTCGTCGTGTTCGAGCAGCCAGCGCACGAGATTGGATCCGATGAACCCGGCGCCTCCGGTGACGAGCACCGTCGCCGGTGCGAACAGCCGGTCAGTCACCGGCGTACCTCGGCAGGTCGTCGCGGGCGGCTCGAAGGGGCAGGTACTCCTCGTCCTTCTCGGAGACGCGGGCCTCGCTCGTGGGCCACGGGATGCCGAGCGCCGGGTCCGACCAGCGCACGCCGCGCTGGTCGTGTGGGGCGTAGACGTCGGTGCACTTGTAGATCACGTCGGCCACCTCCGAGGTGACGCAAAAACCGTGAGCGAATCCGGGCGGAACCCATACGTATCGGGGCGCGTCCCCGCTCAGGGTGACCGAGTCCCATTGGCCGAAGGTCGGTGACCCCACGCGAATGTCCACCACGACGTCCAGCACCGACCCGCGGATGCACGTCACCAGCTTGCCCTGCGGGCGATCGAGCTGGTAGTGAAGCCCGCGGATGACGCCCTTGCTGGAGCGCGAGTGATTGTCCTGCCGGAAGACCGTCGGGAGGCCGGCCGCGGCGAACCGCTCGTCGTGGAAGGACTCGTAGAAGAAGCCGCGGTCGTCGGCGAACACACGCGGCTGCACCACCACGACGCCCGGCAGGCCAGTCGCGATCACCTCCATTCGCCGGTCCTGTTGTCGGCGACCTGGAGCAGGTAATCACCGTACTCGGTCTTCGCGAGCGGTGCCGCCAGCGCGCGAAGCTGTGCCGCGTCGATGAACCCCATCCGGAACGCCACCTCTTCGATCGATCCGACGAGCAGGCCTTGGCGCTGCTCCACGACCTCGATGAAGTTGGATGCCTCGAGCAGCGATTTGTGGGTTCCGGTGTCGAGCCAGGCGATGCCGCGACCCATCACCTCCACGTTGAGCCGTCCCTCGGCAAGGTATCGCTTGTTCACGTCGGTGATCTCCAACTCCCCGCGGGCGGAGGGACGCTGCGCCTTCGCGAACCCGACCACCCGATTGTCGTAGAAGTAGAGGCCCACGACCGCGTGGTGCGACCTGGGCGCGAGCGGCTTCTCCTCGATCCCGACCGCGCGACCGACGTCGTCGAACTCCACGACGCCGTAGCGGCCGGGGTCGCGCACGTAGTAGCCGAACACGGTGGCCCCGCGCGGGTCGGCGGCCGCACGCTGAAGGAGCTCGGACAGCCCGTGCCCGAAGAAGAGATTGTCGCCCAGGACGAGCGCCACGTCGCTCTCGCCGATGAATTGCTCGCCGATGACGAATGCCTGCGCCAGCCCTTCCGGACGCGGCTGAACGGCGTACTCCAGGCGCATGCCGAGTGGCGTGCCGTCCCCCAGGAGCTCACGGAAGCGCGGCAAATCCTCGGGAGTCGAGATGACGAGCACCTCCCGGATTCCCGCCAGCATGAGAGTGCTGAGCGGGTAGTAGATCATCGGCTTGTTGTAGATCGGCAGCAGCTGCTTGCTCACCACGCGCGTGAGCGGATGCAGTCGGCTGCCCGCGCCGCCGGCGAGGATGATGCCCTTCATGCACGATGGATTGGGGTCAGGCCCGCCAGATGCCGGGCCGACCGGAATCTTAACAGGGCGCCGGAAGGCGCGGATAGGCTCGCCGAATCGCTCGGCCCGGGTGTCGGAGGAGGCGAGCGTTGTGCGCTTGTCAGGGCGCCGCAACTCGCCTAATTTCAAGGCGCAGAAGCATATACCTCTCCAGGGCAGGACGCCCCCGCGGTTCGCGGGTCATGCCGACGCCACCCGTCCGGTAGTGACGAGGCCGGAGGCGGCGTCCGGAGCGGGGGCGATCGACTCCACGGTGTCCGCCGGGTGCGCCAGGCCCGCGTCAGCCGAGGTGGACCGACCGCCCCTCCTGCACACGTCCGTTCATGGGGCACGCTGTCGGCCGCGCGACACCGACGGCACGGCTGCGTCCGTCCGCCTCCCGCATCAGGCTCGCCGCAGCACTCACGATGTCGATCCGTCCCTGACTGACCCGAATGTTCAACGACAAATCCATCCTGATCACCGGCGGCACCGGTTCCTTCGGCAAGCAGTACGTCCGAACCATCCTGCAGCGATATTCGCCCCGCAAAGTCATCATCTACTCGCGCGACGAGCTGAAGCAGTACGAGATGTCGCAGGAGTTCTCGGGGGACCGGATGCGGTACTTCATCGGCGACGTGCGCGACCGCGAACGGCTCGTGCAGGCGATGAACGGGGTTGACCTCGTGATCCATGCAGCGGCGCTGAAGCAGGTGCCCGCGGCGGAATACAACCCGATGGAATGCATCAAGACCAACATCCACGGGGCGGAGAACGTCATCCACGCGGCGCTGGAGAACGACGTCGACAAGGTGATCGCGCTGTCGACCGACAAGGCGGCGAGCCCGATCAACCTGTACGGCGCCACCAAGCTCGTGTCCGACAAGCTGTTCGTCGCGGCCAACAACGTCGTGGGCACCCACCGGACCCGGTTCGCCGCGGTGCGCTACGGTAACGTCGTCGGCTCGCGCGGGTCGGTCGTCCCGTTCTTCCAGAAGCGGTTGGCCGAGGGGGCGGAGTTCCTGCCCATCACCGACGTGCGGATGACGCGGTTCTGGATCACGCTTCAGCAGGGCGTGGACTTCGTGCTGACGAACTTCCAGCGGATGCACGGTGGCGAGATCTTCGTGCCGAAGATTCCGTCGGTGCGGGTGGTCGATCTCGCGTGCGCCATGGCTCCGACGATGCCGCACCAGGTCATCGGGATCCGGCCGGGGGAAAAGCTGCACGAGGTGATGTGCCCGGCCGACGACTCGCACCTGACCCTCGAGTTCGACGACCACTTCGTGATCACCCCGAGCATCCAGTTCACGCAGAAGGTCGACTCGCGGCTCAACCGTCTCGGTGAGAATGGCGCACCGGTGGCGGAAGGCTTCGAATTCCATTCCGGCCGCAACTCGCATTTCCTGACCGTGGAGGAGATCCGCTCCCTCCATCAGGTCGCCGGAGTCGCGTGATCCCGTACGGCCGGCAGGACATCCGTCAGGAAGACATCGACGCCGTGGTCGGCGTCCTCCGGTCGGATTTCCTCACCCAGGGACCGGCCGTACCCCGGTTCGAGAACGCGGTGGCGGCGCGTGTGAATGCGCAGCATGCGTTCGCGGTGAACAGTGCGACGGCCGCCCTGCACCTGGCCTGCCTGGCGCTCGACCTCGGCGCGGGCGACCTCCTCTGGACGGTGCCGAACACCTTCGTCGCGTCGGCCAACTGCGGCCGCTACTGCGGCGCCGACGTGGACTTCGTCGACATCGATCCGCTCACCTGGAACCTGAGCGTGCCCTCGCTCCGCGAGAAGCTCCAGCGGGCGAGGCGGGCCGGCCGACTGCCGAAAATCGTGGTGCCGGTCCACTTCGCCGGTCAGCCCACCGAGCAGGAGGCCATCTGGGCACTCGCTCAGGAGTTCGGCTTCCGGGTGATCGAGGATGCGTCCCACGCCATCGGCGCATCGCGGTGCGGCGAAGCCGTCGGGAGCTGCCGCTGGTCCGACATCACCGTGTTCAGCTTTCATCCCGTCAAGATCATCACCACTGGTGAGGGCGGCATGGCGCTCACGAACGATGAGGCGCTGGCCGCACGCATGGCGATGTTCCGCAGCCACGGCATCACGCGCGATCCGGCCCGGCTTCGCGCCGGAACCGGCGGAGGGGAACCGGACGCCGATGAAGCTTCCGCACCGGCGTCGTGGTACTACGAGCAGCAGCTGCTGGGCTACAACTTCCGCATGACCGACATCCAGGCCGCGCTGGGAACGGCGCAGGCCGAGCGCCTCGGCGCCTACGTCGATCGCCGCAACGCGCTGGCGGAACGTTACCACGCGGCGCTGCAGGGGCTGCCGCTGCAGCTGCCGACCGTGCTACCCGGCAACCGCTCCGCCTACCACCTCTACGTCGTGCGCACGACGTCCGGATCCGGCAGAAGCCGCCGTCAGCTCGGGGACGCGCTCCGGGCGCGCGGCGTGGGGGTGAACGTGCACTACCTGCCGGTCCATCTGCAGCCATACTACCGCGACCTGGGCTTCACGCCGGGACAGTTTCCCGAAGCCGAGGCCTACAGCTCCACCGCGCTGACACTACCGCTGTACCCGACGCTGACGGACGAAGAGCACGATCGGATCGTCGACGCGGTCGAGCAGAGTCTGTGAACGTCGCCGTCATCCCCGCGCGAGGCGGCAGCAAGCGGATCGCGCGAAAGAACATCCGCGAGTTCGACGGCCTGCCGATGATCTCGCACTCGATCCGCTGCGCGCTGGAGAGCGGATTGTTCGAATCCGTCGTGGTGTCGACCGACGACGCCGAGATCGCCGAGCTGTCCATCCGCCACGGCGCGAGCGTCCCCTTCATGCGGCCGGCCGAGCTGTCGGACGATCTCACTCCCACTGTCCCGGTCATCGGGCACGCGGTCAGGCGGATCCGGGAGAGCGGGCTGTCTCCCGCCGCGGTCTGCTGCATCTACGCCACCGCGCCCTTCGTCGACGCGGGCGACCTCGCCGCCGGACTCGCGCTGCTGCAGGCCGCACCGTGGCGGTACGTGTTCTCCGCCACCACCTACGCCTTCCCCATCTTCCGGTCGTTCGCGCAGGGAGTGAACGGATCGGTCGAGATGTTCCACCCCGAACATCAGGACACTCGATCGCAAGACCTGCCTGAGGCGCTGCACGTTGCCGGGCAGTTCTACTGGGGACGGCCGGACGCCTGGGTAGCGGGCGTCCCCATCATCGCGAGCGGCTCGACCGTTGTGCGGATTCCGCGGTGGCGGGTGCAGGACATCGACACGCCCGAGGACTGGGCGCGCGCCGAGATGCTCGCGCCGGTGGTGCGGAGAATGGTCGCAGACGGGGCGGGGTGATGCGCGTGGCCTTTCGAGCGGATGCGTCGCGCGAGATCGGGACGGGGCACGTGATGCGATGCATGACCCTTGCGACCGCGCTTCGCGATCGCGGCGCCGACGTCTCCTTCGTCTGCCGCGAGCACCCTGGACACCTGTGCGCTCTGCTGGAGACGCGTGGGTTCGCCGTGTCACGGTTGCCGGTCGCACCGTCTCCGTCATGGAACGGCGCGGAGCCGAGCCACGCCGGCTGGCTCGGCGCCTCCTGGCCAGACGACGCGGCAGCGACGCACGCGGCGCTCGATGAGGGGAAGGGCGCGGTGGACTGGCTGGTGGTCGATCACTACGCGCTGGACCACCGGTGGGAGCGGGAGCTGAAGGCGCGCGCGGCGCAGATCATGGTGATCGACGACCTCGCCGACCGCGCGCACGACTGCGCCCTCATCCTGGATCAGAATCTCGTCCCGGAGATGGACGGCCGCTACGATGGGCTCGTGCCCGAGTCGTGTGGCCGGCTGACGGGCCCGCAGTACGCGCTCCTGCAACCCGAGTACGCCGAGCTGCATGATCGCACGCCACCGCGCCGGGGCCCCGTGCGGCGCGTGCTCGTCTACTTCGGCGGCGCGGACCAGGCGAACGTCACCGGTCGTGCGCTCTCGGCCCTCGGCTCGCTCCGGGTTCCGCACCTGGCGGTCGACGTCGTGGTTCGCGCCGGGATGACGCTCGCCGACTTCCCTGAAGCGCGCGTCGTTTGCGATGTCGTCCTCCACGACAGTCTTCCCTCGCTCGCGCCGCTGATGGCGCAGGCGGACCTCTCCATCGGCGCGGCGGGGGGCACGACGTGGGAACGACTCTGTCTGGGACTGCCGGCGCTCGTCGTGAGCCTGGCCGAGAACCAGCGCTCCGTCGCCAGCGCCCTGCACGACCGTGGGCTCGTGCGATGGCTGGGCGACGAGACGCAGGTCACGTCCGCCGTGATCGCGGACGCGCTGCGCGCCGCGGTCGACCAGGGCGTCGACGAGCAGTGGTCGCGCCGCTGCCGCGAGACGGTCGATGGACGTGGGGTCTCTCGCGTCTGTGCGGTGCTGACCGCGTCAGCGGACATGCCGCTGCTGCTTCGCTCGGCCGGCGCCGCGGATGAGGCGCTGCTGCTCGCCTGGGCGAACGATCGCGTCACCCGGCGAAACGCCTTTGCGCCGGATCAGATCTCTCCCTCGGTGCACCACGAGTGGTACCAGGCGAGACTCGGTGACGCCGCGGGCTGTCGGATTTACGTTGCCGAGACCGACGGAGCCGTACCGGTGGGGCAGGTACGTTTTGACCGGGTGGGCAAGGCGTGGCGGATCAGCTATCTGATCGCCTCGCCCTTCCGCGGCCGCCGGCTCGGGGCGAGAGTGCTGGACGCCGCGGTGGAGCGTCACCGAGCCATCGTCGGGCCTGCGCCGCTCGTGGCGGAGGTGAAGCCCGCGAACACCGCCTCTCGCCGGGTCTTTCACGCGCTCGGCTTCAGCGAGATCGAGCGCCGCGACGTCGTCGAGTATCACCGTGACGCGTAGCGTCCACCGAACGCCCTGCGCGCCGCGGGACCGGTGGTCGCCGCGTCGGCGACACCATCACCTGCTCATCGCACCGCATCCATGAATCTTGAACACCGAGTGATCGGCCCCGGGTCGCCGCCTTTCGTGATTGCAGAGATGTCCGGCAACCACAACCAGTCGCTCGAGCGGGCGCTCGCCATCGTCGACGCGGCGGCAGCAGCCGGCGCGCACGCCCTCAAGATCCAGACGTATACGGCGGACACGATGACGCTCGAGCTGACCGAGGGCGAGTTCAGCATCGACGACGCGGACAGCCTCTGGAAAGGAAGCAGCCTCCACGAGCTGTACGCACAGGCCTCCACGCCGTGGGAGTGGCACGAGCCCATCATGCGGCGCGCGCGCGCACGTGGCTTGGTGTGCTTCAGCACCCCGTTCGACGAGTCGGCCGTCGACTTCCTCGAGGAGCTCCAGGTTCCGGCGTACAAGATCGCATCGTTCGAGAACGTGCACCTCCCGCTGATCCGCCGGGCCGCCGCCACCGGCAAACCCCTGATCATCTCCACCGGCATGGCCACCGTCGCGGAGGTCGACGAGGCCGTTCGCGCGGCGCGTGGAGCGGGCTGCCGCGACCTCGTGCTTCTCAAGTGCACGAGCACCTACCCGGCCACTCCCGACAACACCAACGTCCTCACGATCCCGCACATGCGGACCCTGTTCGGTTGCGAGGTCGGGCTGTCGGACCACACCATGGGCGTGGGCGTGTCGGTGGCCGCGGTGGCCCACGGTGCCACTGTGATCGAGAAGCATTTCACGCTCGCTCGGGCGGACGGCGGTGTCGATAGTACCTTCTCTCTCGAACCCGACGAGTTGACCGCGCTCGTCGTGGAGACCGAGCGCGCGTGGCGGTCCCTCGGCCAGGTGAGCTACGGCCCGACGGAGAAGGAGCGGAAGTCACTGCAGTTCCGGCGCTCCCTGTACGTGGCGAGCGACGTGAAGGAAGGGGAGCCCTTCACCCGCGAAAACCTTCGAGCGATCAGGCCAGGTCTGGGACTGCCGCCCAAGTACCTCGACGTCCTACTTGGCAAGACGGCGAAGCGAGATCTCTCGAAGGGGACGCCGCTCGGTTGGGATGCGCTGTAACGCGTCCTCGGCAGCTACCCTGGTCACCCCATCCGACACGACTGTTTCGACATGACGGCACCGGACACGAATCGTATCAAGCGGGAGAAGGGCGAGTTCTGGGCGCGGGCAGGTGCCGCGACCGTATACGAGAAGAACGTCTCCTCCACCTCGCCATTCATTCAGATCAAGAACCAGGTCGAGCGCTCCATCGTCGGCGCGCACGCCGCGGGCCGGATACTCGATGCCGGCACGGGGACCGGGCGGTTCGCCATCCCGCTCGCCCAGGTGCCCGGCAACTCCGTCGTCGCGCTCGACTACTCGAACGACATGCTGAAGCTCAACCGGGAGCTCGGACTGCGGTCCGGCGTCCGGGACATCCAGTACCTCCAGGGCGACATCGAGCATCTGCCCTTTCCCTCCGGCGACTTCGACACCGTCGTCTCGATCACGGTCGTGCGACACTTCCCGCAGTGGAAGGCCATTCTGCGGGAGTACGTGCGGGTGCTGAAGCCGGGGGGAAAGCTCGTGTTCGAGATGTGCAGCGGCGACCACATCGCCGCCGCGAACCGCATCTGGCCGCGGTTCGGGGCCGAGCACAGCGCCGACGGTTCCCTGGGCTACGAAGCGGAGGTGGCCCAGCACGAGCTGCGGCACTGGCTCGACTCGGTCGGCGTTGACGTCATCGAGACGACGACGTACGACTTCCTGAACAGCAACGCCTTCCTGCGCATCGTCACGATCGGAGATCTCGGCTACCGCGTCGCGCTCAAATCCATCAAGACCCTGCTGAGCGTGCCGGTGCTGCGTCGCCTGATGGCCTGGCTCGAGCTGCACGCGCTCGGCAAGCTGCCGCCGACGTTCGCCTACAACTACATGATCGTGGGACGGAAGCGATAGTGGAGCCCACGCTGGCGACTGTTCCCGAGACGCCGAGCGAGCGAGCCCTCATCGTTCGGGACGCCACCTGGTACACATCGGCCACCTACGTCTCGCAGCTGTTGGCGTTCGGCATCGGCGTGGCCGCCAAGCGGATGCTCGGACCGGCGGACCTGGGGGTGTGGGCAGTCCTGCTGTCCGTGCTGTCGTTCCTCGCCCTGCTCGAGTTCGGGGTGACCCAGGCCACGAACAAGCAGATGGCCTATGCCCTCAGCAAAGGAGACGAACGGCGCGCCGAAGAGTACAAGCGAGTGCAGTTCACCTTCGTCACGACCACGGCGCTGCTGGGGGCCGTTGGCGTCGCGGCGTACGTGCTGTGGCATCGCGACACCCTCAGCACAACATTCGCCCGCGGACTCCTCTGCCTCGCCGTCATTCTTCCCCTGTACCAGGTGCACATGGGGCAGGTGACGGTCTTCTGGGCCAACAAGCGATTCTCGGGGGCCAGCCTCGTCACGCTGCTCGATACGGTGCTCATGGGAACCATCGGCCTTTTTCTGATCTGGCGTGTCGGCGTCTACGGTCAGATCCTGGCGTACCTGCTCGTGCTCGTCGCGAAGCTCGGCTTCCTGGACCGGCAGGCGGCCGGCCAGGCGAGGATGAGGGTGCGCTTCGGGTGGAACCGCGCCGTGCTGCGCGAGCTGCTCGGTGTGGGCGTGCCGCTCCAGGTGATCGCGCTCGTGAATCTGGTGAAGCTCTCGGGCACCAGCCTGCTCGTGGCGTATTATCTCGACACGACCGCCGTCGGCTACTACGCGCTCGCCCTCAGCATCCAGAACTACATCTACTGGACGCCGAACGCATTCTCGATCGTGATGTTCCCCCGCTTTCAGGAGCGGATGGCCAACTCGAACGACGATCCCAGGGGGTTGCTCTCCTATCTCGTGAAGCCCACGGTGGGGCTCGGGCTCTTCGTGCTGCCGGTGCTCATCAGCGGTAGTTATTTTCTGGTGCCGGTGCTGATCCGGCACGCCCTGCCCGCCTACGAGCCGTCGATCACGGTGCTCAAAGTGCTGCTCGCTGGAACCTACTTCCTCTCGATGGAGCACATGCCGGGGCAGCTCCTCACCACCTCCAACCGGCTGTGGGCTCGGGTGGGGTTGGCGGTCCTGACGCTCGTGGGACTTGTCCTGTGCGTCGGGGTGGCGGTGTGGAATCGACCGACGCTGCTGGCGATCGTGGCGGCGGTGGCGGTGGGCAACGCGGTCGGCTTCTTCCTCAACTTCATGTACGCCTACGCCACCGTCGAGGGACCACAGGTCGATCGCTGGTTCAGCGCGCGTCTCCTGGGCGCCTTCGCCTATCTGATGCTCGTCCTCGTGGGGATCGACCTGCTCCTGTC
>JBBQYZ010000030.1:0-11648 GCA_038208205.1 Gemmatimonadales bacterium
ACGAACAACCTCTGCATGGATTTCGAGGCGCGCGACGTCAGCTACATCCCCGGCACGCCGTACATCGGCGGCAACGCCCCCGAGGTGGCCGGACCCGGTGGCTATCGCGGCGAGTTCATTGCATGGGACGCCACCACGGGACGCAAGGTGTGGGGCATCAAGGAGCCGTACCCGGTATGGGGCGGCGCACTCGCCACCAAGGGCGACGTCGTCTTCTACGGCACGCTCGACGGCTGGTTCAAGGCGGCGAACGCGCGCACCGGCGAGGTGCTCTGGAAGTTCAAGGTCGGCTCCGGTGTCGTCGGCAACCCGATGACCTACCTCGGTCCCGACGGCCGCCAGTACGTCGCGATCTACGCCGGCATCGGGGGCGACATGGGATTGCTCATCGCTGGCGACGTCGCGGCGAATCTCCCGTACGACGTGCGCGAGCGCGGCTCCACGCTCCCCGACCTCGCGCGTTGGACGAGCTGGGGCGGCATGCTGTTCGTGTTCGCGCTGTAAACGGTGGTGGGTGGTGAGTGGTGGGTGACACTGCGTTCACCCTTCATTCACCACCCACCACCCACCACCCGGTAATGCCATGTCGCTTCCCACTCGCACCAACATCGTCGCCGCGCTCCTCACGGCCTTCGTTATCGCCCTGGTCACCACTGGCCGCACGCGCGATTCAGGCGCGCAGGACGTGCCGCGCAGCGTGCCGCAGGCGCCCGCGGTCGGGCCGTCGCCCGCGGCTGGCGACCTGGCCGGCCGATTCGTCAGCCACTCGGAACACATCCAGCCCGGCATGGTGCCGCCCTTCATCGGTCTCGCGCTGCGCAATCCAAACGAGGGCGACGCGAGTGCCGTCGCGACCGGCGCCAAGCTGTTCGTGGCGTACAACTGCGTCGATTGCCACGGCGCCGGCGGCAGCGGGGCGATGGGCCCGAGCCTCGCCGACGGCCGCTGGCATTTCGGCGGGGCTCCGGCGGAGGTGTTCGAGTCGATCTACCAGGGCCGGCCCGAAGGAATGCCGGCGTGGGGCAGCCTGATCTCTCCCGACCAGGTGTGGATGCTCGTCAGCTACGTGCGCTCGCTGCAGGCGAACAAGGACGTGACCACCGAGAACTTCTCCGGCGCCACGGTCGAGCGTACGGGCCACTGACGTCGGCTCGGGGGCGCACGCCTGCTCCTGCTCGGGGCGCGCTTCGACTCAGAAGCGCCACTCCCGAATCACGAACACTCCGAACTGTCCGGTCCCCTTGGCTGTCTGGCCGACGAGCGTCGGCGCCGCGAGGATGTAGCGGGGCGTGTATCCCGCCTCATAACGGAAGCCTTTCGCCGTTCGATATCGCAGCGTCAGACCCGGCGGCGCGCACGACCCGCTCCCCTGCACGTCAGGGTTGGCGTCGGCACGCCCGTTCAGGCAGGTGAGTGATCCTGGCGGAGCCACGAACGTCGCGAAGGTGCGCGGGTTCAGGTACTTCCCTACCTCGAGCTCCGTTCCCTTCAGGAACTGATCGAACCCGCTCTGCGCCGTGGTCACGGGGATGTTGCCCGGCGTGATGTTGAACACGTCCACGCCGAGCGTACGGGCCGCCTCGCCCTCAGCCTGGTTGAGCGTCTCGCCGAGCGCGATGCCCGCCAGTCGCCCACCCGCCACGCTGATCAGGTTGCCCCCCGAGCCGCCCGAGTTGAGCGACGAGCCGGAGACCTGCGCGAGCGACCCCGTGCTCTCCCCGAACGCCAGAAAGCTCAGCAGCTCGCTCTGCGTCAGCGGCGGCTGCGCGTCGCTCTCGAGCGAGATGCGCGGCGCCTTCACGGTGCCGCCGATCAGCACGCGGATGTTGACGCTTCCCGTCGGCTGGCGCACCGCGTACTCCGCCGTCACCTGCAGCGTCGGGTTCAGCTCCGGCGTGCCGATGAACAGCGCCGATCCGCGCGTGATCTGGAAGCGACGGCTCAGAAAGGTGTATTCGCCGAAGTCGGCGTTCACCACGCCCGTCAGCGTGAGGGCGTCACCCGCCACCGCAACTCGCAGCGCGCCGTCGGTGTAGATCTCCACGTTCGCGTCGCGCGACCGCACCCACGTATTGCGCTGGACCGCGAGGTCCACCTCGACGCGGAGATTCTTGAACATCGATGACTGCGCCGGGAAGATGCCGCGCTGCGCCACCAGGGCGGTGTCGAGCACGTTGAACAGCTCGGGGTCGCCCGCCCCCACCAGCTGCTTTCCGGTTGACTGCGGGATGTAGAGAACGCCGCGCATCACGGTCACCTGACCGCTCACGTACGCGCTGTCGATCGCGCCGGAGATTCGCAGCCCGGCGTTCGCGTGGATGTCGCCCTGGTCGTTGTCGAGCAGGTGGGCGTCCTGGGCGGTGAGGAAGAGGTTCAGCGCCGGCCGACGCCAGTCGCCCACGGCCACCGTGCCGGCGAGTCGCACCGGTCCCCCTGCCAACCCGGCAATCGAGTCGACGAACACGGTGTCGCCAGTCATGCGCACCGCCCCGTTCAGCTGCCGCAGAAACATTCCCGTGGACACGAGTCTGACCTGCGCGTTGCTCAGCGTCAGCGCGCCCGTGAGGACCGGCCGCTTGAGCGTGCCCCCTGCCGTGACCGACCCCGACGCGCGCCCCGCGACGTCGGTGACCGCGTCGGTGAACTGCGAGACGAGATCGAGTGGAAGGCTGTCCGACGCCATCGACACGTTGATCGGCAGGTCGAGCAGCCGCGAGCCGATCACGCCGCTGAGCGCCAGGTCGATCGGCACGGTCCCCTTCACGCTGGCCACCATGCGCCCGAGCGAGTCGACGGCCGTGGCGTTTGTCGTCAGCCGCTGGTTGGCGTACGCGAAGGCGCCATGCACCTCCGGGATGGACGTGCCGTTGTACCGGGCCGCCACGAGACCGACCGCGCCCCGGATCTCCGGGTCGGCCGACGTTCCCTGCACATGCGCATCGAGGCTGAGCCGCCCCGTGACCGCGAGGTCGCTCTGCAGCAGGTCCGCCACGTTCTCCACGCCGAAGTCCGTCACGGAGAGGTCGAAGTTGGCGCGACCCGCCGTAGGGAGGAGGCCATTGGCGTAGATGCGCTGCGTGGGTCCGCTCCGAAGCTCGAGCTTCACGACCTCGATGCCGCTGCTGCCCCAGCGGATCGCCGCCGGGTGCGTCGTGCGCCAGGTCGTCGTGTCGAAGCGGAGCGCGATGTCGCGCAGGTGCACCTCGTTGTGGGTCGGGTGGACGGTGAAGTCGCCCTCGACAGCGTAGTCGCGCGCGTCGTTCTGGCGAATGCGCACCGCCACCGTGCCGTTCGGCCTCAGGTACGACACGTCGCTCGCCAGGCTGTCGAACGCGAAGCCGAAGGCGCTGATCGTGTCGCCCGATAACGTCACGGACATCTTGGTCTGCGCAGTGCGCACGTCCTGCAGGTTGTACGTCGCGTTCACGTGGCGTGCCGCGTTGCCGCGTACCACGAGCCCCGTGCCGCTCGCCGTCCCTTGCAGGGAGAAGCGGCTCACCGAGCCGGTGATCGTTCCGGCGGCGCGCAGGGAGCCGGCGAGCACGTCGCGCGGAATGGCGCGCGGTGTGTCGACCTGCACGCGCGCCGCCGGCATGCCGCTGATTGCCCGCGCTACCTCCGACTCCCGGTCTGACCTCGCGGAGTCGGCCCGGGCGCGACGCAGCCGCTCGGCCGCGATCTGCGGTCGCGGCACCACCACCCCCGTGTCCGGCCCGAGCCCGGGCAGGAAGCGCCCGAGCGCACCGAGCGAGTCCACCACCACGGAGTAGGTCAGCGCGCCGGAGTGCCGCGCGTCGAGTCCGAGCTCGCCCGCGACGTCGATCTGTGCCCCCGCGCCGCGCACCTGCGCGCGCGACACCGTTGCCAGTCCGTTCGCCAGGCGCGCCCGCACCGTCAGCGAGTCCACACCGATGGTGTCGACCGACGAGGGGCCGAAGTCGAATGCGAGCTCGGAGAACATTGTCGCCGGCTTGAAGCCGCGTCCTCGTGCCGTGCCCCCGCCCGTCAGAGCGGTGCGCGGACCGCCCACCGTCACCCGGCTGAGGTCGAGCGCCGTGGCGTCGGCCACGACGTCGTAACCCAACTCCTTGCTCAGGAAGTCGACCGTGCCGCGAAGTGCGAACACCCCGCCGCCGGGGAGATTCAACCGCGTGTCGACGGCGATCGCGTCGATCGGCCCGTGTGCGTGCACGGGGCCGGTGGCGAGCCCCTTGAGTCCCAGCGCCGGCGCGAACCTGTTGATCTCGGCCAGCGCGAGCGGCCGCGTCTGCACGTCCACATCGAGCGTCGGCGTGCCAGTGGTGTGCACCGCGCCGCGCCCCACCGCGTGAGTGCGATTCGCGCCATCCTGGTGCACGATGTCGAGACCTGACGCGACCAGCTGCGTCGCTCCACTGCCGTTGAGCGTCGTCACACCACTGAGCGTGCCGCCGATCGGCAGGGTGGGGAAGAGCAGCTTGACGATGTCGATCTGCAGCGGCGCGAGCCGGAGGTGCAGGTCGTTGGCGCTCACGACATTGTTCTTCGCGCCGCCGATCCCCGCCACACCGGCGGCGACGACGCGGCTCGTGCCGCGCCCGGTGACCGCGAAGGTGACGTCGGCATCGAGTAGCATGCGGCGCGGCGTCCCGCTGAACTTGGCGCGTCCGGCGATCGTCCCCTCGCGCGGCGAATTCGCTCCCGGCGCCACGTCGCGGATCAGTCCCGTCGTGACTCCAGTGAACCGGAGGTTCGCGTCGTGGAAGAACACCGTATCGGTCATCGTCACGCCGATGTCGCCGGTGACGTGGGCACCGCCACTGCGCACGTCCGCTTCGCGCACCACGTAGTCCTGCTCCGCTCCCTTCCATCGAACCGCGAGCCCGAGCTTTCCGCCCCCGTCTTTCGGCAGCCGCGCGTAGAGCCAGCGGAAATCCGCGAACGCCGCCGGGGTGGCCACGAGCGCGAGGCGCATGTCTCCGTTCGAGATGTTGTATACACCATCGCCCTTCGCCTTCGTCGATGGCAGCTCGACGTTCGCTCCCTTCCACCAGAGCGAGTCGTCGTTGAACTCGAAGCTGCCGGTGAGCGCGCGCACCTCGGCCGGCGGCGGTCGGAACGGATACGCCATCATCCGGAGCGCCGCAACCTGCATCAGCCGATTCTTGAACGCTGGATCCGCGATGCGCACGAGCGGCAACTGGGCATCCACCTTCGACAGCTCGACGACCTTCTGGTAGCCGCCGGGCACGGCGATGATCTTGAGGCGTGAGCCGTTCCCCAGCGCATCCTTGAGCACGCTGTCTCGCGCGCGCGCCGAGAGCCCGGCCCGCGGCGACCACGGAGACCGGACCACGACATTCCCGTCGACCAGGCGCGCGTTGGTGAAGCGCACCCAATCTCCCCAGCTCGGCAAGGTGTCGACCGGGCCGGTTGGTTGGAACTGCGGCCAGAGCTGGCGGTAGTTCCACTCCTGCCCGGCACCGGGCAGCTTCTCCACGACGACCTGCGGGTGGTACACCACGAGGTCGCTCAGCTCGATGCGCTTGGAGATGATGCGTCGCAGCACGTAGCGGCCGCTCAGCGAGTCGGCCTTGAAGAAGGGCCGTCCCGCACTGTCGGTGATCGAGACATCCACGAAGGTCGCGCCGCCAAGCAGGTTGCCGTGCACGGCGCCGATCTTCACGATCCCGTGCGTGGACCCGCCGAGTGACTGCAGCGCAAGGCGACGCACCCGCTCGCGCCCGAACTCGGTGTTGGTCAGCAGCCACACCGCCACCACCGCGAGCACGGCGACGACGCTGAGCACGACCAGCAGCCGGAAGAGGCGGCGTAACATCAGAATGCCTGTCCGATCGACAGGTGGAGCGTGAGCCGACTGAGCGCGCCCCTGATGCCGCCGCCGGCCGCATCGGTCGGCGAGTAGTGGCGCGGCAGGTCGAGCGGGATGATCTCGCGGCGCCCGTTGCGCACCAGGTCCGTGACCACCGCCAGCTCTTCACCCCGTGAGGGATTGAGCCCGAGGTCGACACGGATCGCGCCGACCGGCGAGTAGTACCGAATGCCGAAGCCGGGCGTGATCGCGTACGTGCCCTTCACCAGGTCGCGCAGGCTGCTCAACCCCCGCCCCAGGGGATCGATCACCCGCTCCCCGACCGCGGCGCCATCCACGAACACGGCGCCCCCCAGGTTGGGGAGAAAGGGCAGGGGGAATCGGTACTCCACACTCCCCTCGATCAGCGACGTGCCGCCGAGCGGCCGCGGAGTGAACTTGTCGTCCCCGACCTTCACGATGGCAGTGTCGCCCTTGAGCGCCGAATCCGACGCGGTGTTCGGGTCGCAGAGGCGAATCGCGTCGCTGTACGGGTCGCACGGCGCGGCGCTCCCGGCCAACTTCGCGTTCACGAGGTACTGGTGCGGCAGCGTGAGGATGCGCGGGCCGAGCTGGTTCTCGCCGAAGCCGCGCACCGACTGCGAGCCGCCGGCGTAGAATCGCGTGCGCGGGTGGAGCACCGCGTCGCCGGTGGTGCCGGCGAGTGGCCGCACGAATCCGAGCCGCAGGTGCGTCGCCAGCACGGCGCGTCGAGGGCCGAACCGCGTGTACAGCGTCGCCTCGCCGAAGGCGCGGTTGTAGGCGTAGTTCGACGCCGTCACCGACGACGCGTGCGCGAACTCCGCCCGCGCCGTGTAGCCGCGTGTCGGCGCGAGCGGCACGTCGCTCCGGTCAACCTGGGCCTGCAGCGTCGCCGGCGAGAGCCGCTGGTGTGAGCGGAGCGTGTTGACCGTCGTCGTGTCGCAGACGCCGAAGTTCACGCAGAAGTACGGTCCCCCCGCCTCGACCCTCGTCACCTCGAACCGGTACGCCGCGCTCGCCGTCGCGCGGAAGCCGATGGTCGTGGTGGCCACCGCGTTGCCGCCGTACCCGCGATCGATCGCCACCGCCGGCACGCTGCGCCGCTGCGCGAACGCCCCGATCGAGACGGAGTTGTGCGTTCGGCGCAAGAAGGTGGGCTGGGTGAGCGAGATGCTCCCCTGCCACGTCGGCTGGAGAAAGTCGGTTGAGTCGCCGGTGATCGTCGTGTCGGCAACCTGTTGACGGAAGATCCCGCGCCCATTCAGCGTGCCGGCGAACAGGTTGCCCACCGTGCCCGAGAGCTCGAGCCGGCGCGCCCCACCGAACAGGTTGTAGTTGGTGAACCGCCCTTCGGTCTGGATGAAGTCCACGGTATTGAACCCCGTGCTCACCCGCGCCTCGCGCAGCGGCGCCTCGCGCAGGACGACGTTCACCGACTTCACGCTGTCGAACGTCGGCGGCACTTCGACCGTCGCAAGTCGGAAGAGGCTCGACTCGTACAGGTTGCGCTGACTCTCGATCACCGCGCTCCGACGGAACACGTCGCCTTCGCGGAAGCTGAGCGAGTTGCGCACGGTTTGCGACGACACCTTCTCCGCGCCGGTGATCGAGATGTCGCCCACCGTGGTGAGGTGGTTCGGCACGAGCCGAAATCGCACCCGCGCGGTGCGCGAGACCTCATCCACCACCGACGAGGTGTCCACGAGCGCGTCGGCATAGCCGAGCTCCCACAACTCGTTCTGGAAGAAGACCCGCGTGGAGTCCATCCGGAGCAGGTCGAGCGGCTCGCCGCGCCGCACCAGCGTGCGCGCCCGGACCCGCCGCTGCGGGATGAGGGTGGAGTCGTAGCTCACCGTCACCTCCGACACCGTCGTCGGCGGCCCCTCCACCACGTCGAACCGCACCGCCACCTGCTTCTCATTCAGCACTCTCACCGCGGTGTCCACCTGCGCATCGCGAAAGCCGCGCATATAGTAGAACACGCGAATGCGCAGCACGTCCCGTCTGAGCTCCGAATGATCGAGGTAGTGGCGCTCCTCGAAGCCGCGGAACCGGCTGAATTTGCAGATCGGGGTCAGCAGGACGCTGGTGCAGCGTGTCGCCGTGGTGGAGACGCTCGCCTTGAGGTCATCCAGGTCCACCGCGCCGCTCACGCCATTGAAGTCCAGCCGCCGTACCTCCGGCGTGGACGAGACGTCGGGGCGATCGCTCTGGGCGGACAGGAGTGGCGCAGCAAAGGCGCTCGCCACCAAGGCGAGCGCCGCACGCCCAAGACGGCGGGATAAGTGCATGGCGGGCCTAGCCATAGCAAAGGCCGGGCCCAAGAGAGCCGTCAGCCATTGACCGTGAGTCGTACACCGTGGCTGCGTCCGACCGACCGCCCCGCCGACCCCGTCATCGCTGGTTCAGAGTCCCGACAACAGCTGATCGTTGCTCGTGGTGTTGGCGATCCGCTTGATCAGCCACTCGATCCCGGCCTGGGGCGGCATCTGCCCAAGTCCCCGCCGCAGGGTGTACACGTGGTCGAGCTGGTCGGGCCGGAACAGCTTCTCCTCTCGCCGCGTCCCGCTCGTCGCGATGTCGATCGCGGGATAGAGCCGCTTCTCCGCCAGCGAACGGTCAAGCTTGATCTCGCAGTTGCCGGTGCCCTTGAACTCCTCGAAGATGATGTCGTCCATCCGCGAACCGGTCTCCACCAGCGCCGTGGCGATGATCGTCAACGAGCCCCCTCCCGAGTTCGGCGCCACCGCGCGCGCCGACCCGAAGAAGGCCTTCGGTTTCGCCATGGCCTGTGCATCGAGACCGCCCGACATCGTCCGCCCCGTGCCACGCTCCGCCGTGTTGTGCGCGCGCGCCATGCGGGTGAGCGAGTCGAGCACGATCACGACATCCTTACCCTGCTCGACGAGACGGCGCGCCCGCTCGAGCACCATTTCCGTCACCTCGACGTGCCGCGCCGCCGGCTGGTCGAAGCTCGAGGCGATCACCTCGCCGACCCCCCACGAGATCGCCTCGCTCACTTCTTCCGGGCGCTCGTCCACGAGCAGGATCAGCAGCGACGCGGTGGGATGATTGATCGCGATGCCTTCGGTGATCGCATGCAGCAGGGTCGTCTTGCCGGCGCGCGCCGGGGCCACGATCAACGCCCGTTGTCCGTAGCCGATCGGTGCGATCAGGTCGATCGCGCGACGAATGAGCTCGGGGCCGTTCTTCGCCGGCCGGCCCGTCTCGAGGTACAGCTTCCGTTCCGGGTAGGTCGCCGTCAGCGTGTTGAACTCGGCGCGCCGCGCTGCGCTTTGCGGCTCGTCCCCGTTGATCGCCGTCAGCTCGATCAGCGCGACGCGTCCGCGCGGATCGCGCCCTGTGGGGCCGGCGATCTCGTCGCTCTTGCGGAGGTTGAACTGCCGCACGAGGTGCGGCGGCACGTACGCGTCGCCGGCATCCGCCAGGTAGCTCCCCTGCGGCCGGCGCACGAAGCCGCCGTCGCGCGCCGGGTCGAACCATCCCTTCGTTTCACCGGTCGGAACGACCGCCGCCGGTGCCGCCGCTGCGGACGGCGGACGCTCGGCACCGGCGGTCACCGGACCCTGGCCATGCCGCCCTCGCCCGCGATTGCGACGACCACGCCGCCCGTTCTGCTCCGGGGCCCCACGCGGCTCGCGGGGGCCGCGTGGCTCACGGGGCGCCCGCGGCTCGCGCTCCGGCGTCACCACGTCACCCAGCGGTGACGACTCTCCGCCCGGCGCAGCAGGCGTCACCGGAGGCGCGGTGGTCTCGCCGTCACCATGCGGCTCCGCCTCGCGCGCGCGCGGCGGCCGCTCGACCAGCGGCGGCGCACCCGCGTCGCCGTCTGCCGGTCCGTCGCGGTAGGGATTGTCTTCACCCCCCTGGTCCGGGGAAGCGGTGTTGTACGGGCGTGGTCCACGGCCGCGACGAGGGGGACGCCGGCGTTCGTTCATGCAGCGATAGGTCAGGGTGAATGCGCGCGGTCACGCTCGGCGTGCCGCGTACTGCGTCATGCGATGGTGCTGGTCGCGCCGTCCCTGGGATCGGCGTTGGGCGACGACGCGCGGCGTCACGCCGCGCGAAGCTCGCGCTGTCTCTCGATGTCGTGCGTCGCGACTCGGTGCTGTGCCTCGGTCGTCCGTCGGCGCGGATCCCTCACGCGGGGCCGAACGATGATCCTACCAGGAGCGCGGTGCTTCGTTTCGCCTCGGGTCCGTCGTTCACAGACCACCGGGAGCGCCGCGCATCATTGCTCGGCCGGTCGACGCGAAACGCGGTCGGACCGCCGGACGCAACGAGTATCGCAACTGCACCCGATTCGCGCAACCCGGGGTGCGGCGGTGCGAACTTCGTGCCGCCGACCGTCCCCCGCTGTTCAGCCGACGCGCTCCGTACCCGGGGCATCCAGCCCGCGCGTCATCACCACGAGCCGGCGCGCGAGCTCGATGACGCGACCGACCGCAGCGCGGTGCTCGTCCGTCAACGGCTCCATCTCGAGCATCTGCGCCTCGGCGAGCAGTGCCGTGAGCGGGTTGTTCATCGCGTGCTGCAGCATGCGCACCGAGTCACCAATGGCGAGCTGCGCGCGCACTCGGGTCAGCTCGCGCGCCCCACCATCGACGGTGGCGTCGCGCTCAGCCGCCGCGCGCTCCGCCACGAGTGCGTCGACGAGGAGCGCCGCGTCGGCACCGGGAACGAGCAGCGCGATCAACTCGCGCGCGAGCCAGGCGGCGTCCCCCTTCGTCCCCTCACGGTCCGAGTAGCTTTCACTCATGATCTTCTCTCCTCCTGATCCGGCTGCCGTGCTGGCTGCCGCAGTGCACGAGTATCGGCAGCAGGGTGACGTCGGCACACTGCTCGACCGCGTACGGACGCTCGCGCAGGCTGCCGATCCTGACCTGCTGCTTGCGGCGGCCGCACCATTCCGCGACCTCCCGGAAGTCGTCATCCCGGTATACGAGCGCGTGGTCGCTGTCCGTCCGGGCGACGCCCAGGCAATGGTCGTCCTCGCCAATGCGTACTGGCTCACTGGCCGCGGCGCCGACGTCGTCGGCGACCTCGCCGGCCGAGCGATCGCCGCCGACCAGACCAACCGCGGGGGCTGGCACCTCTGGGCACTCGCCCAGTCGGACCCACGGGCCCGCATGGAGCGCTGGCAGCAGGTGGCGACGCGGTTCCCCGCCGACCAGCTCGCGCGCGCGGCCCTCGCCGACAATGCCGCGGCGGTCGCCGGGGCGGAGCACGATCCGTTGGCGCTCGACCTGGCCGTGCTGACCTACGAGGGGCTGTGGGCGGAGGCGAGTCGCCACGAGGAGCGGCTCGCCCTCGAGGAAACCATTGCCAAGTTGAAGGGCTGGGTCCTCTGAGCGCGCGGCGCGCGTGATCGGTGCTATGCGCTCTGGCCGCGCGCGCCGCGTCGCTGGTGCGGTAGGAGGGACTCGATCGTCGTCAGCATCTCGCGCAGCTCGAACGGCTTCTTGAGCAACGGGCACTTGCACGACGCGATCAACCGGTAGGCCCGCTCCGAGATGTCCCCGGTCATGAAGATCGTCTGCTGCCGCAGGTGCGGGTGCGTGGCCGCGGCGAGCTCGAACACGACATCGCCGCGCGTATCCGGTATGCGAAGGTCGAGCAGAAGGACGTCGACGTGCTCGGTTCCGAGCAGCGCGAGCGCGCCATCACCCGACTGCGCGGTGAGCGCGTCGTAGCCGGCGCGCTGCAGCGCTATCGCGAGCGCCTTGCAGATCGCCTGTTCGTCGTCCACCACGAGCACTCGCACCCGCTCTCCGTACATCCCGACCTCGTCGTC
>JBBQYZ010000031.1:0-11537 GCA_038208205.1 Gemmatimonadales bacterium
GTCGAAGAAGCTCGCGCCCATCTCGTAGCTCTTCTTCCCGCCGATCATGTCCATCGCGTTCCAGAACTCCGGCGTGCGCATCTGGTACGCCACGTCCTTCAGCTGGCCGATGATCTTGCCCCCCTTGATCTCGTAGAACAGCTGCCCGCCGAACTGCGCGTTGTAGCGTTGCTGGTCGATCGAGAAGCTGCCGTCGCCGATGATCGCGATGCCCTTGTCCGTCGCGGCGATCAGGTCGTTCCACGCCAGATCCTTGGCGCCCGGGAGCAGCGACACGTTCGGCATGCGCTGGAAGGCGACGTCGCTCCAGCTGTCGGAGTGCGCGCAGCCGTGGCTGCGCACGGGACGCTTCTGGCTCGCATACCACCAATCGAGCATCGGCGCCTGCTCGCGCGTGGTCTGATAGTCGTTGACGATTCCCTCCTTGATGATGAGGAACTCGTCGGGCTTCACCCCGTCGTCGTCCCAGCCGATCGTCGAGCATCCGCCCTCCTGCGAGCGGTCGCCCTGGATGTTCATCATGCTCGGCCCGTAACGGAACTTGCCCAGCTTCTCGCGCGGCGGGGCGAGGAAGCTCGTGCCGGCGTAGTTGGCTTCGTAACCCAGGGCGCGGTCGAGCTCCGTGGGATGCGCGACGCTCTCGTGGATGGTGAGCCAGAGGTGACTCGGGTGCAGCACGAGGTCGTAGCGGCCGACGTCCACCGGCTTGGCCTTCAGCTTCTCGGCCGCCTCCTCGCCCCACTTCCGCGCATTCCCGACCGGGTCGGCAGCGGTGAGGTATTCGTAGCCGCGCGCCGCGGGCTGGATGACGTTCGTGCGCGTCTGGAAGTCGGTGAAGTCCGGCTTGACTGCGGTGGCGGCGAAGGGCAGCCAGCTGCGGATCACCGACTGGGTGGTGAAGGTACCCTCGGTGTTGGCGTAGTTCTTCTCCTCCTTCACGAAGAACATGTTGCTGTTCACGAACTTCACCCCCGCCACCTTCATCGCCTCGGCGTTCGCCCGGATGAGGAGGTCGGCCTTCTGCTCGATCGGCACGGTGAACGGGTCGATCGTGTGCGGGGTGACGTAACGCCCGTCGGGGGTGGGAGTGGCAGGAGCGAGACGCACGCGGTCGGCGGCCGGCAGCGCGTTGGCTTTCGCGATTGCCAGCGCCTCCTTCGTCGCGGCGACCACACCGCCCTTCGACAGATCGCGCGACGCGCCGAAGCCCCAGGTGCCGTTGACGAGCACGCGCACACCGACGCCCAGGGTGTCGGTGTCGACGACGTTGACGATCTGCTGCTCGCGCGTGATGACGTAGTTGTTCCGATACCGGCCGATGCGCGCGTCCGCGAACTCGGCCCCTCCCATCCGGGCGGCGTTGAGCGCTTCGGTGAGCAGTTCCCTGGTGGCCGGATCCATCGGCGGCGGAGGGGGCGCCGCACGGTCGGCCAGCGAGCCGGCACGGGCCAATGCCGGTGCGGTCAGCGCCAGCGCACCGGCCGCCGCGCCGGCTTTGAGAAAGTCACGCCTGGTAGTCATTGAGGGCAGGTGGTGGGTGGTGGGGCGGATGGTGGGTGGCTCGTTCGACGGTCTGACAGTCCGACGACGGGCGATGGTTGTATCCGACGGAGTGACGGCGTCTCGACGGTCAGGCCGTCATGCCGTCCGACCGGTATTGACCACGTTGATGTTGCGGAATCTCGATGCCGGACAGCCGTGACTCACTGCGTTCGACTGGCCGGGCTGACCCTTGCCGTCGTTGAATGTGCCGCCGAGCTCATAGCTCCGGCGGCCTCCGACGAGGTCGAGCGAGGCCCAGAAATCGGGGGTGCGCATCTGGTAGGCGACATCCTTGAGCATGCCGACGATCCGGCCCCCCCTGATCTCGTAGAACAGCTGTCCGCCGAACTGCGCGTTGTAGCGCTGCTGGTCGATCGAATAGGAGCCGCGGCTCATGATGGCGATCCCGCCGTCGGTCGCGGCGATCACGTCGTCCCAGGCAAGGTCCTTCTCGCCCGGCAGGAGCGACACGTTCGGCATGCGCTGGAACTGGACGTCGGAGGAGCGCTGCGCATACGAGCAGCCGTGGGAGCGCACCGGCGCTCCCTGCGCCTTGTACCACCAGTCGAGCGTCGGGGCCTGTTCACGAGTGGTCTGGTAGTCCACCAGCACGCCGTTCCTGACGATGTCGAAGCGGTCGGGCTTCACGCCTTCGTCGTCCCAGCCGATGGCCGCGAGCGAGCCGGCCTGCTCGCGGTCCCCGACGATGTGCATGAGGGGAGAGCCGAACTTCAGCTTGCCGAGCACCTGACGCGGCGGGGCCACGAAGCTGGTGCCGGCGTAGTTGGCCTCGTAGCCGAGGGCGCGATCCAGCTCCGTCGGGTGCGCGACCGATTCGTGGATCGTGAGGAAGAGGTGGCTCGGGTGCAGCACGAGGTCATAGCGGCCCACGGCCACCGACTTCGCCTTGAGCTTCTCGGCGGCCTGCTCGCCCCAGAGACGCGCCTGCTCCTCGGGCTTCTTCTCCAGGAGATACTCGTAGCCGCGCCCCATCGGCTGAATCACCTCGCCCCGCGACTGGAAGTCGGTGCGATCGCTCGAGACGGCCGTGGCCGTGAAGGGCATCCAGCTCCGCACCGTCGTCTGCTGCGTGACGGTGCCCTCGCTGTTCGCGTAGCTCTTCTCCTCCTTCACGAACAGCATCGAGCTGGTGACGAAGCGAACGTTGGGCGCCTTGAGTGCGGCGGCGTTGCTGCGCAGCAGGAGATCGGCCTTCTGCTCGACGGGCACGGTGAAGGGGTCGATCGTGAATGGCGTCTGCCACCGCCCATCGGACACCACCGGCGACGGAGCGAGCCTGACGCGCTCGGCGTCAGGCAGGCGGTTCGCCTTTGCGATCGCGACGGCCTCGCGCGCCGCGACGCTGACCCCGTCGCGTGTCAGCGCGCCCGTGGCACCGAACCCCCACGTCCCATTCACCAGCACGCGAACGCCAAGCCCGATGGTGTCGCCCTCGGCGACGTTGACGATCTGTTGCTCGCGGGTGCTGACGGAGCTGTTCCTGTAGCGCGAGATGCGGGCATCGGCGTACTCGGCCCCGCCTCGTCGCGCGGCGTCGAGCGCCTCCAGCAAGAGCTCGCGCACGGCCGGATCCATCGCTGGCGGCGCGGCGGCCGGTGGGGTGGCCAAGCGCTCGGCCAGCGCGCTGGCGGGGCCGAGCGCCCCTCCCATGGCCGCGAGGGCGGTGGCCGTGGTGGCGGAGCGGAGAAATTCTCGTCGATTGGAGCTCATTCGACTCGTGGCTGGCCTGTGGCGCGCAGACGGCGCCCGCCGGCCGGACTCGTGCAGCGCTTTCTCATCTTGCGTGCAGGGCGGCGGGTCCGCAACCGTCGGCCGGCAGCGCTGGTTGGACGTCCGCGCCGGGGCGGCCATGCCGGCGATATTCCGGCCATGCACGCATGGAACCAACGCGCCACTGGTGCGTCTCTCTTCCGAATGACCGAACGTGGCGCCGCCTCCTTGCGGCCGGCGAGTTCGGCGATCTTTTTGCATTTCGAATCGTGTGATGCCCCGCCTCCGTACGCCTCTCATCGACTCCGCTTCGTCCTCCCAGGGACTGGATCCAGCTTCGTCTGTCGGTCAGGACGCATCCAGTGGCGTTATCATGGCGCATGACTCGCCTGGTGACGGCGCTGATTTCATGGACGAGCGGCCGCATCCGACCCGTCGCACCACCCGGACGCGGCGCAGCGAGACGCCGGCGCTCTCGATGCCGGCGACACCGGGCTCCGCCCCCCTCACCCGTCCGGACGGCACGCCGGCGCCGGTGGTGCACCTGGTGCCTGAGCTGTCGCCCTTCGCCCGCACTGGTGGTCTCGGCGAGGCGGTGTCGAGCCTGGCTAGGTATCAGGCGGCGTCGGGGATCCCGGTCACGATGTTCATGCCGCTCTACGCGGTAGTGCGCGATCGCACGGAACTCCGTCCGCTGGGACCGGAGTTCGCTGTCGCCGTTGGCCCGCGTACGGAGACGGCGCGCATCTACGAGCCCGTCGAGGCGCCACGCCCTGGTACTCCCCGCGTGCTGTTCGTGGAGAGCACCGAGTACTTCGACCGGCCTCACCTCTATGGTGACGCCGCTGGCGACTACCCGGACAACGCCGAGCGGTATGCGCTGTTCGTCCGCGCCGTGCTCGTGGCGTTGCCGCGGTTGATGCCGCAGGCGCCGAGCATCCTGCACGCGCACGACTGGCAGACGGCGCTCGCGAGCGTGTACCTCAAGACCGAGTTCATGGCGCAGCCCTACTACGAAGGGATCCGCGCCGTGCTCTCGGTGCACAACGCCGGCTACCAGGGGCACTTCCCCGAGTCCACGCTGGCGCGGATCGGCCTGCCGCCGTCGCTCTACAACCACCGGCAGCTCGAATGGTACGACCGGGTCAATCTGCTGAAGGGCGGGCTCGTGTTCGCCGACCTCGTGATCACGGTGAGTCCGACGCACGCGCACGAGCTGCGCACCGAGAAGGGCGGCTTCGGGCTCGATGGCGTCTTCGTCGCGCTGCGCGACCGGCTCGTGGGCATCGTGAACGGGATCGATCAGGAGGTGTGGGATCCCGCCACCGACCCGATCATTCCGCGCCGCTACAGCGCCGAGAACCTGTCCGGCAAGAAGCGCAACCGCGTCGCGCTGCAGCGGGCGACGGGGCTGAGCCGCTGGCAGGCGCCGATCTTCGCGCTCACCGCGCGGCTCGTGGCGCAGAAGGGGCTCGATCTCATCCTCAGCGATCCGGGCTACTTCGCCTTCGATGCCCAGTATGTCTTCCTTGGTCATGGCGAGCAGCGCTACGAGCAGATGCTCACCGACCTCGCCGAGCGCGCACCGAGCCGGATCGCCGTCAAGCTCGACTTCACCGACGAGTTCGAGCACTTGCTGCTCGCCGGCGCGGACCTGTGCCTGATGCCCTCGCAGTACGAGCCGTGCGGGCTCACCCAGATGCGCGCCCAGCGCTACGGCACGATCCCGGTGGCGCGGCGCGTCGGCGGGCTGGCCGACACGATCGAGGACGGGGTGACCGGCTTCCTGTTCGACGACTACACCCCGACGGAGTTCATGCGCTGCGCGATGCGCGCGGTGGACCAGTACCGCGAGACCGACGCGTGGGAGGACATGATGCGCGAGGCGATGGCGCGCGACTTCGGGTGGGAGCGGAGCGCCGCGCGGTACCTCACGGTGTACCGACGGGTGCTGAGCCAGGCCACGACCCGCGAGGCGGCCCGCTAGGCGAACAGCAGCGCGTCCACGCTAGACTTGCCCGCACGCGCGCCGTCAGACTCCTGACCGCGACGGCGCGCGATCCCTCCGACTTCCCGTCATGCTCCTGCACCGCCCCCTGCGGCACGCGGTTCTCGCCACCGCGATGCTCGTCCCCGCCGTCGCGTGCGGCCAGTCGCCGCGCGCCACCCAGCAGGCCGCCGCCGACACCCTCCCTCCGCCGCCGATCGCGCGCGAGCTCCGCGCGGTCTGGGTCGCGACGGTAGGCAACATGGATTGGCCCTCGCGGAAGGGGCTGACGAGCGCACAGCAGCAGGCCGAGCTGATCGCGATCCTCGACCGGCTCGTCGAACTGCACATGAATGCGATCGTGCTCCAGGTGCGTCCCGCCGCCGACGCGTTGTACCAGTCGTCGATCGAGCCCTGGTCGGATTTCCTCACTGGCGAGATGGGGCGGGCACCGGAGCCGTTCTACGATCCGCTGGCCTTCGCCACGGCCGAGGCGCACAAGCGCGGACTCGAGATGCACGTGTGGATCAACCCGTACCGCGCGAAGGACCCGTCCACGCGCGGATCGCTCGCGGCGAACCACATCGCTCGCGCGAACCCGGAGCTCGTGCGTCAGTACGGTCCCTTCCTCTGGATGGACCCCGGTGAGCCGGCGGTGCGCGCGCGCCCCACGGCGGGCGGGCTCGATCTCGTGCGGCGGTACGACATCGACGCCGTGCACATGGACGACTACTTCTACCCGTACAAGGAGTCGGTCCGCCGGCGCGAGCTCGAGTTTCCCGACCGGGCGAGCTATGCGCGTTACCGGCGCGGAGGCGGCACCCTGGCGCGCGACGACTGGCGGCGCGAGAACGTGAACCTGCTCGTCCGGGAGCTGTACGACGGCATCCACGCCACCAAGCCGTGGGTGCGCTTCGGCATCAGCCCGTTCGGCATCTGGCGCCCTGGCAATCCCTCCTCCGTGCGCGGCCTCGACCAGTACACGGAACTGTATGCCGACGCGCGAAAGTGGCTGCGCGAGGGGTGGGTGGACTACTTCGTCCCCCAGCTCTACTGGCCAGTCAACCGCCCGCAGCAGAGCTACGTAGCGCTCCTGCAATGGTGGACGCAGCAGAACTTCAAAGGCCGCCATATCTGGGCCGGCAACTACACCGGCAGGGTGGGCTTCACCAACTCCGCCGCCTGGCGCACCGACGAGGTGCTGGAGCAGATCCGCCTGACCCGCGCGCAGCCCGGCGCATCCGGGAACGTGCACTTCAGCATGAACGTGTTCATGCAGAACCCGGACAGCCTGAACCAGCGGCTCCTGCGCGAGGTGTACGCTGTCCCCGCACTCGTGCCGGCGACGCCATGGCTCGACCGGCGGATCCCCGCGCGCCCGATCGTCGAGGTGCGCACGGACTCCACCACGGGCGACCGCGTGCTGGACCTGCGGCCGGGTGTCGACGGCACCATCGCGTCGGCCAGCGGACCCGTGCCGGTCGTCCGGACGCCGTGGCTCTGGGTGGTGCAGACGCGGACCGATGCCAGGTGGTCGACGGTGATGCGTCCAGGCACCGATGTACGCTACCGGCTGAGCGCGTGGGGAACGCCGGCACCGGCTCAGGTGTGGGTGACCGCGGTGGATCGCGTCGGCAACGCGAGCCCGGCGGTGCGCGTGTCGACACTCGCGCCCTGACCAGGCTGGCGAGCGAGCGGCCAGCTGGCTCGCTGGGTAGCTGTCGCTAGCGCAGCGTCTCGAAGAACATCGCGACCGGGGCGTCGGCAACGCCCAGCGCTCGCACCAGATCGCCCAGTCCCTGACCGAGGGCGTCGCGAGTTGCCGGCTCGAGGCTCACGATCGCGCGTGCCAGCCGCACCTGCATGGCCTCCGGCGCCTTGCCGAGCAGCACGGCGCCGGCGGGTGTGAGGGTGAGCTCCACGCGCCGTGCGTCGGCGGCGGCGCGCACCTTCTTCACGAGCGCGCGGCGCACGAGACGATTGACCACCACCGATACGGTGCTCTGGTGCGTCATCGTCCGCTCGGCGAGGGCGTTGATCGAGAGCGAGGGCGTGGCGCGCAGCTGCGCGAGAACGAACAGCTGTGCGCCGGTGATCCCCAGCGTCCGCTCAATCTCCCGCGAAGCGCCGTGCAGGGTGTGCACGATCTGGCGCAACGCGTTGAACACCGGCTCGACGTCGACGCCGACGTCGCCGACGGTGGGCCCACGTCCGGCTGGGGTTGCGCGCACGCTGGGAATCGGAGCGATCACTGGGTCAGCCACTGGTTGGTTCATCCGACCACCCGCGCGGTGCGGGCGGTGCCGTCAGGGAGACGATTGCCGGAGTCCCGCGCCACACGGATGTTCCGGGTCGCGCGCTCGTCGCCAGCCGAATCGCATCAGTCCTCCTCGCCGCTCGTTGCCTGCGCATGATTGAGCGCGGCCACCATCGTCAGCCCGCCAAGCACGTTGCCGATCAGCGTCGGGACGAAGTAGCCCAGCAGCACCCGGCCCCACGGTGCCTCGCCCCGCACCCCGGCGTAGAACACCTCGGTGGACCCCGCGATGATGTGCGCGAAACCGCCGAGCCCAACGAGATACGTCATGAGGACGATCACGCCGAGCCGCCCCTCTTGCGCGGCGGGGAGCATCCAGACCATCAGCGCGATCAGCCAGCCCGCATATATCGCGTGGAGCATCGTTACCCACGCGCCGTGCTGCATCGCCTCGCGCGCCAGATCCGACAGCGCATGCTGCACCTCGGGCTCCACCACGTCGAGCCGGCCGAGCGCGAGGGCGAACACGAGTGCGCCGATCACGTTCGCGACGAGCACCGCGCCCCAGAGGCGCAGCACGTTGCGCAGGCACTCCATCGTGCGCCGCGACAGGAGCGGGACGATCGGGGTGAGGGTGTTCTCGGTGAACAGCTGCTGGCTGCCGAGGATCACGATCACGAAGCCCACGCTGTAGCCGAGCTTGGCGACGAGCGGTCGCCAGGGAGCGTCGGGCAGGTGCGAGCGCAGCAACCCCTCCGCAAGGAAGGAGAAGCCCATCGAGAGACCGGCCGCGAGCCCCGACCAGAACAGCGCGCTCGTTGAACGGTCGAGCTCCGAGATCCCCTCCTGGCGAATGACCTCGTAGGTGGTCTTCGCATCGAGCGACTTCGCTTCCTCGACCTGCGTTTCCTTCTCCTGCTTTTCCTCCTCGTGCCGGTTCTCCTCGCCCCTGGAGTCGCCCGGTTCCCGCTCCCGCCGTTCCGCCGTCGTGGCCATGACTACCTCCGTGCGTTCGGCGGGGCGCAGAAATCGTTCCCGGAACGGTGCGGACAGTTGGCATTCGTGCGGTTCGCGGCGGTGGTGTCACAGCGTGGCGTGGCGCGGGGCGACGAGGTGCATCAACGCTGGCCACCCTCGCACCGTATCGGTACCGTATCCCACCCGCACACACAGGCCTGGTCATGCGACGTCCCACCCGCCTCATTCATCGCGCGGCGCTGGCGAGCGCTCTTCTCCTGCCCGCCCTCGCCGGCGCGCAGCAGTCCGGCGCGCCGCAGTCCGACTCGTCCCTCCTCTCCGCTCTCCGCTGGCGTCCGCTCGGACCGGCCAACATGGGCGGCCGCATCACCGATGTCGAAGGCATTCCGTCGCCCTCCAAGACCTTCTACGTCGCCGCGGCGGCGGGCGGGGTCTGGAAGACGACGAACGCCGGCACCACCTTCCGCCCCGTCTTCGACAACGAGCGCATCGCCTCCCTCGGCGACCTCGCGATTGCCGCGAGCGACACCAACGTCCTCTATCTCGGCACCGGCGAGGAGGACTCGCGCAACTCGATCTCGCCGGGCGGCGGCGTATGGAAGACGACCGACGGTGCCCGCACGTGGAAGTTCGTGGGCCTCGCCGAGACGCAGCAGATCGGCCGCGTCGTCGTGGATCCGCGCAACGCCAACGTGGTGTACGTCGCGGCGCTCGGTCACGCCTGGGGACCGAACAAGGAGCGCGGACTCTACAAGAGCACCGACGGCGGCACCACCTGGACGATGTCCAAGTTCGTGAGTGACAAGGCGGGCTTCGTCGACGTGCAGCTCGATCCGGGCAACCCGGACATCGTCTGGGCGTCGAGCTGGGAGCGCGTGCGCGGTCCGTACTTCTTCTACAGCGGCGGCCCGGGCTCCGCGCTCTGGAAGTCCACCGACGCGGGCGCGACGTGGGCCGAGGTGAAGGGGGGTGGGCTGCCCGAGACGACGAAGGGGCGAATCAACTTCGACATCTCGCGCAGCAACCCCAAGATCATGTACGCCATGATCGAGGCGGACACCGTGATGAACGGCGCCAGGGACAAGAGCGTCAAGGCGCAGACCCGCCCCTCGGGGCTCTACCGTTCGGCCGACGGCGGTGGGACCTGGGTCAAGACGAACGGTACCAACGTCCGCCCGTTCTACTACAGCCAGGTGCGCGTGGACCCGAAGAACCCGGACCGCGTGTACTTTTCCTCCACGCCCGTGATGTTCAGCGACGACGGGGGCAAGACGGCGCGCTCGGCGACGCAGGGGATTCACGTCGATCATCACGCGATGTGGATCGACCCGAACGACCCGGAGCACTTCATCGTCGGCGACGACGGCGGCGTGTCGCAGACGTGGGACCGCGGCGGCAACTTCGACTTCCTCAACACCATGCCGCTCGGCCAGTTCTACGCGGTGTCGTACGACATGGCGGTGCCGTACAACGTGTGCGGCGGGCTGCAGGACAACGGCAGCTGGTGCGGACCGAGTCGGCGCCGGCAGGGCGCCACCACGAACTCGATGTGGGCGACCGTCGGGGGCGGCGACGGCTTCTACACGGCGCAGGATCCCACAGACCCCAACATCGTGTATGCCGAGTCGCAGGGGGGCAACATGAGCCGCCTCGACCGCTCGACCGGAGAGCGCACGGTGCTCTCCAAGCCGAACTGGCGCAACCGGTACCGGCAGTTCGAGGACTCCATCATCGTCGCGCGCGGCGACACCGTGCAACCCGCGCCGCGCGAGGTGCAGCGCCGCGTCGACGAGCTGCGCCGGCGGGCGAGCGCCGACTCCAGCGAGTACGACCTCCGCTTCAACTGGAACACCCCGTTCTTCATCTCGGCGCACAGCCCCACCACGTTCTACGCGGCGGGCAGCAAGGTGCTGAAGAGCACCAGCCGCGGCGAGAACCTCACGCCCATCTCGCCGGACCTCACCACGCGGGATCCGATGAAGATCCGGATCAGCACCCAGACCACGGGCGGCATCACTCCCGACAACACGGGCGCCGAGACGCACAGCACCATCACGGCGCTCGCCGAATCGCCGGTCCGTCCCGGGCTGCTGTACGCCGGCACCGACGACGGCAACGTCTGGCTCACCCGCAACGACGGCGGCAGCTGGGAGAACATCACCGGCCGCTTTCCCGGGGTGCCGAAGAACACGTGGGTGAACCGGATCGAGCCGAGCGCGGCGGACACGAGCGTGTTCTACGTCGCCTTCGACGGGCACCGCACCAACGACTTCACCCCGTACGTCTACATGACGTCCGACTATGGGCGCAGCTTCCGGTCGATCGCGGCGAACCTGCCGACCGGGGGCCCGGACTTCGTGCACGTGATCCGTGAGGATCCGTACAACCCGAAGCTGCTCTTCCTGGGCACGGACGTGGGCGCGTACGTCTCGATGAACCGCGGCGCATCATGGCAGCGCTTCATGAACGGCCTGCCCACGGTACCGGTGCACGACCTGAGGATCCATCCGCGCGACCACGAGCTGATCGCCGGCACGCATGGCCGCTCGATCTGGGTGGCCGACATCGCGCCACTCGAGCAGCTGGTCGACAGCATGCGCGGGCGCACGGTCGCGCTCTACGCGCCGAAGACGGCATACCAGTACGGCCAGGGCCCGGTGGAGGGACAGGCGGCGGGCCAGAAGATCTTCGAGGCGCCGAGCCCCACGTACGGCGCCGACATCTGGTACCGGCTGGATGGCGGGACGGCGCGCGATCAGGTGCGGCTCGTGATCAGCGACGTCAGCGGCGACACCGTGCGCACGCTGATGGGCCCGGGCGGCGCCGGGCTGCACAAGGTGACGTGGGACTTTCGCGGCCGCACACCGCGGACGGTCGCGCTATCGCCCGCCGGCGTGCGCGACTCGATCGTGCAGGCGCGGCGCATCGCCGTCGTGATCGACTCGCTGGAGAAGGCGGGCACGCTGCCGAAGGAGACGATCGATCGGATGCGCACCGCAACGGCGGGCGGCAACCTGCAGGGGCTGCAGCAGCTGTTGGGTG